>CAZTHV010000589.1:0-1502 GCA_964613165.1 uncultured Marmoricola sp. | reverse complement strand
GGCGGCGACAACGCCATGGCCCGCCGGCTCGACCGGATCGCCGGCGTCTGGGAGGCGATCTCGGCTGCCGAGGGGTTCGAGTCGGTCGGCTTCTGCCTGGACACCTGCCATGCCTGGGCCGGCGGCATCGGCCTGTCGGACGCTGTGGACCGGCTCCGCTCGATCACCGGACGGATCGACCTGGTGCACGCCAACGACAGCCGCGACTCCTTCGACTCCGGCGCCGACCGGCACGCCAACTTCGGCGCCGGTCAGCTCGACCCCGACGAGTTCGCCGCGGTCGTCCGCGGCGCCGGCGTCCCGGTGATCTGCGAGACTCCGGGCGGTGCCGCCGAGCACCGGGCCGACTTCTCCTGGCTGCGCGAGCGACTGTAGCGCCGCGGCCAGATCCCCAGCCCTCGTACGACGACGGACCCAAGCGCCTCGACGGAAGGCTCGCGGCGCTCCCACCCGCGCAACGTCGGGCCGGCCGTGGCCGATAGGTCCGTCCTGGTACGAGCACTAGGCTCGGGCCCGTGTCCGCGCCCTCTGTCCGTCCTCTCTCGGTCCGTCCCGTCTCGGCGGCGGAGCATCTGGGCTTCCTGCGGCGCCAACGGTCGGCCAGCTTCCTGCAGACGCCCGCCTGGGCCCAGGTCAAGCAGGAGTGGCGCGGCGAGTCCCTCGGCTGGTGGCGCGGCGAGGAGCTGGTCGGCGCCGGGCTGGTCCTGCACCGGCCGGTGCCACGCCTGAGGCGTCGCTCGCTGGCCTACCTCCCCGAGGGCCCGGTCATCGACTGGGACGCCGACGACCTCGCGGCCTGGCTGGACCCGTTGGCGGCGTACCTCAAGAGCCAGGGCGCCTTCGCCGTCCGGATCGGCCCTTCGATGGTCACCCGCCGCTGGAGCGCCGCCCAGATCAAGGAGGCCATCGCCGACGAGGCGGTCACCAGCCTGACCCAGGTGCCGCCGCTGGCCCACGAGCGCGTCGGCGCCAAGGTCGTCTCCCAGCTGCGTGAGCTGGGCTGGCGGGAGCAGGGCGCTCCGGAATCGGAGAGCGGTGGCGGTGGGTTCGCCGCCGGGCAGCCGCGCTTCAACTTCCACATCCCGCTGACCGGCCGCTCCGAGGACGAGGTGCTGGCCGGGATGAACCAGCTCTGGCGGCGCAACATCAAGAAGGCCGCCAAGGCCGGGGTCGAGGTGACCGTCGGGCAGGACAGCCCCGACATAGCCGCCTTCCACGCGCTCTACGCCCATACCGCCGAGCGGGACCGCTTCACGCCGCGGCCGCTGAGCTACTTCACCACCATGGTGGAGGCCCTCGGCGGTGAAGAGGCGGATCGGATCCGGCTCTACTCGGCCCACCACGAGGGCGATCTGGTCGCCGCCACGATCTGGATCCGGGTCGGCACGCACACCTGGTACTCCTACGGTGCCTCCTCCACCGAGAAGCGCGAGGTCCGCGGCTCCAACGCCATCCAATGGCAGATGATCCGCGACGCGATCGCCGCCGGGGCGGACGTCTAC
>CAZTHV010000588.1:0-1503 GCA_964613165.1 uncultured Marmoricola sp. | reverse complement strand
CTATACGCAATGTAATAGTAGACAAAAATCTCCCACGCGACGACACGACTACGGCGCTACTATTTAGTGCCGCCCGACATGAATTATGGACCAAAACGGCTCTGCCGGCGCTTGAATCTGGTAAATGGGTTATCGCCAGCCGAAATTACTTATCGACGATAGCGTATCAATCGATAGCCGGTGATGCGCCGATAGATCTAGTTATGAAGCTGACCAAGCAAGCTACCGATGACAGATACATGAATCCGGATTTGACGATTATATTGGATCTCGATGACGCTCGTGAGCAGCAAAGACGCTTGATTAAACGCGAAAAAGGACACAAAGATATATTCGAGAGCAAAGGTGAGGAATATCAGTCCAAAGTGCGCGAGGGCTACCGCCAAATTGCAAAGGATATGGACCTAGTAGTCATATCAGCAAATCAACCTATCAATATAGTAACTGACGAGATATGGAGTCATGCCGAACCTCTAATACACGGCATGAGCGAGAATCTAGCTAGTCATCTAATGCAATTGCTCGATCCGTCTTCTCAAAATGAAGCCCCAGATTTGACCACATAAAATCACTGACTCGCATGCCACGCCCTGTCTCGGGCGAGTAGTATTCTTTGCTAATTGACTCACCGGCAAGCAACTCGTGCGATTTGTCGGCTATTATAGCCGCTCGACCTAGTAGGCGAGCCCTAAGCTCGGGGAACCTTTCAGCCTGTTTGACTAGCCCTTCCTCGGCAAGTAGATGATTCATATCTAGCCATACTGGACCACTCCACTGCGGTGTGAGTGTATTCTTCAGTCCCCTGGGATCAGGATCGTAAAATCGACTAATTCGTGGATGGGTAGGTATGGGATAGGGGGTGTCAAACCAACGTGGATCCTCTAATTTGTCGAGGAGGGACACGACTTGATCCTCCGAAATACCATCTAGCATTAGTGGGAATAGTCCTGTAATTGATTCAACTGGTATCTGACTACCGCTTGCATCTAAATTATAGAAATATCCCGATTCAACGTCCCACATTCGGTCTAGAATTTCGTTTTCAACCTCATGCGCCAGGCGATTATAATCAGATGCATCTTGCAAATATTTGCCCTCGATATCCGGCGTATCGGTATGTGCTTCACCAAGTAAAATAGCGATATCGCTCATATAACGCAAATTGGATGCATAAATACAATTAAACATCACATCGTTGACCCAATACTTGCTGCGAGTGGCCGATGGATCCCAGTCAACTCTATCAGGAGCCTTATCTTTGGCAAGTCTACCTAGGTCATAGCCCATTTTTTGCATTTTTAGCCATTCGACTAGTGGTGGCATATGGCCATTAGCTAGCCATGGCTTATTTGCCTCGTCGCTATCACGACCAGTCTCATTAGGGTGGGTGATACCTATCAATAAATCGTGATTACTATTGCTACGCTGCTCAGTGAAATAAGCGTAATTACCTCTAAGACCACTATATGTAGCGTCGGATACACCATATATAGCGTCTAGGAA
>CAZTHV010000587.1:341-1504 GCA_964613165.1 uncultured Marmoricola sp. | reverse complement strand
TCCTGCCGACCGCGGCACCCGGGGAGGCAGGATCGTCTTCGACTCCGACACCGCGGTGGCGTGGGCCGAGCGCGGCGAGGATGTGATCCTGGTCCGCAGCGAGACCAATCCCGACGACCTGCATGGGATGGTCGCCGCCACCGGCATCCTGACCAGCCGGGGCGGCAAGACCTCGCACGCCGCGGTGGTGGCCCGTGGGATGGGCCGGACCTGCGTCTGCGGCGCCGAGACCCTCGACGTCGATGTGGCCGGCAAGAGGGTCACCGTCCGCGACGGCCGGACGCTGGCCGAGGGCGACGTGATCTCCATCGACGGCATGACCGGCGAGGTCTTCGCCGGTTCGGTGCCGGTGAGCGACTCGGTGGTGGTCCGTCACTTCGAGGGCGAGCTCGCGGAGCCGGACGAGCTGGTCGACGCGGTCGCGCAGATGATGGCGCATGCCGACCACGTACGCCGCCTCCAGGTGCGGGCCAACGCCGACACTCCCGACGACGCGGCCCGGGCCCGTCGCTTCGGCTCGGAGGGGATCGGGCTCTGCCGCACCGAGCACATGTTCCTCGGCGAGCGGCGGCAGCTGGTCGAGGACCTGATCGTGGCGGGCAGCCCCGACGAGCAGCAGCGGGCGCTGGCCGCCCTGCTGCCGCTGCAGCGCGCGGACTTCACCGAGATCCTGGAGGCGATGGACGGCTTCCCGGTCACCATCCGGCTGATCGACCCGCCGCTGCACGAGTTCCTGCCCGACCTGACCGAGCTGTCGGTCAAGGTCGCCCGGCAGGAGGACGCCGGCGCGGTCGACGAGCACGACCGGGTGCTGCTCGACCACGTCCGAAGGCTGCACGAGCAGAACCCGATGCTGGGCCTGCGCGGCGTACGTCTGGGGATCCTCATTCCCGGGCTCTTCGAGATGCAGGCGCGAGCGATCCTGGAGGCAGCCGCCGACCGCTTGGCCGCGGGCGGCGACCCGAGACCGGAGATCATGATCCCGTTGGTGGCCAGCGTCCGGGAGTTCGACGTGATCCGCGGCCACCTCGAGCGTGTCGCCGCCGAGGTGGCGGGCGAGCGCGGTGCCGTCGACCACAAGCTGGGCACGATGATCGAGCTGCCCCGGGCCGCCGTGCTGGCCGATCACATCGCCCGGTCCGCGGAGGTCTTCTCCTTCGGCA
>CAZTHV010000587.1:0-331 GCA_964613165.1 uncultured Marmoricola sp. | reverse complement strand
CAACGACCTCACCCAGATGACGTGGGGCTTCTCCCGCGACGACGTCGAGGCATCGTTCTTCTCGACGTACTTCGACAACGGCATCTTCGACGTCTCGCCGTTCGAGTCGCTGGACACGCTCGGCGTCGGTGAGCTGGTGCGGATGGGCACCGAGAAGGGCCGCTCGGCCCGTCCCGACCTGCACGTCGGCGTCTGCGGCGAGCACGGCGGCGACCCACACTCGATCCACTTCTTCGAGCGTGTCGGCCTCGACTACGTCTCCTGCTCGCCCTTCCGCGTCCCCGTGGCGCGCCTGGAGGCCGGCCGGGCGGCGGTGATGAGGGACGAGGCT
>CAZTHV010000586.1:0-1505 GCA_964613165.1 uncultured Marmoricola sp. | reverse complement strand
AGAGCATCGGTCTCCAAAACCGAAGGTTGGGGGTTCAAGTCCCTCGTGCCCTGCACGGGCCCCGCAGTCGCGGGACGAGAAGCAACGAGAGGAAGAGGACGTGGCGGACAGCCCAGCGCACTCCGGACGGACCAACCCGGTCACGTTCTACCGGCAGGTTGTCGCCGAGCTGCGCAAGGTCGTCTGGCCGAGCCAGCAGCAGCTCACCACCTACTTCATCGTGGTGATGGTCTTCGTCCTGTTCATGATCGCGGTCGTCTCCCTCTTCGACCTCGGCTTCGGCAAGGCGGTCTTCGCGATCTTCGGCGGAAACTGACACCGGCCCTGCCTTCCTGACCCCCACCCCAGAGCGAGAAAAGACATTAGTGAGCGACGACGCAGTGAATGAGCCCATGGATGGCACCTCCGACGAGGCTCCCGCCGACGACAGCCTCGAGGCCGAGGCGGACGGTGCCGTGGAGAGCCCTGCCGCGGAGACCTCCATCGAGGAGATCCCCGCCGAGGAGAGCCCTGCTGGGGAGACTCTGGCCGAGGAGGCGCCCGAGGAGGACGTGACCGCGCCGGCCGCCGACCCGCTGGAGGAGTTCCGCGAGGCGCTGCACTCCAAGCCCGGCGACTGGTACGTGGTGCACACCTACTCCGGCATGGAGAACCGGGTGAAGGCCAACCTGGAGAACCGGATCACCTCGCTGAACATGGAGGACTACATCCACGAGGTCGTGGTCCCCACCGAGGAGGTCGCGGAGATCAAGAACGGCCAGCGCAAGCTGGTCAAGCGCACGGTGCTGCCCGGCTACGTCCTGGTCCGGATGGACCTCACCGACGAGTCCTGGGCCGCCGTCCGGCACACCCCGTCGGTGACCGGCTTCGTCGGGCACAGCCACCAGCCGGTGCCGCTGAGCCTGGACGAGGTCGAGGCCATGCTCGCGCCCGCCGTACGCGCCCAGGCCGAGGCCGCCGCGGTGGCCGGGGGCGGCGAGGCAGCCGCGACCACCGCCGGGGCCCGCCCCAAGGTGGCCGTCGCCGACTTCGATGTGTCCGACTCGGTGATGGTGGTGGACGGTCCGTTCGCCACGCTGCACGCGACCATCACGGAGATCAACGCAGAGGCCCAGCGGGTCAAGGCGCTCGTCGAGATCTTCGGCCGGGAGACCCCGGTCGAGCTGAGCTTCAACCAGATCCAGCGGGTCTGAGCGCTCAGCGGCAGGTGGCAGGGACGTACGTGCTACGCCCCGTCATGACCACGAGATAGGAAAGAGAACCAGCAATGCCTCCGAAGAAGAAGATCGCCGCACTGGTCAAGGTGCAGCTGCAGGCCGGCGCGGCCACCCCGGCACCGCCGGTCGGTACCGCCCTGGGTCCGCACGGCGTGAACATCATGGACTTCTGCAAGGCGTACAACGCCCAGACCGAGTCCATGCGCGGCAACGTGATCCCCGTCGAGATCACCATCTACGAGGACCGCACGTTCGACTTCATCACGAAGACGCCGCCGGCCGCCGAGC
>CAZTHV010000585.1:0-1508 GCA_964613165.1 uncultured Marmoricola sp. | reverse complement strand
TCACCATGCAGGCCGCCGAGGGCGGTCTGAAGGAGAAGATCTTCAACCAGGCTTTCAAGGTCGGCCTCGAGGTCGACCGGCTCAAGCGCGAGGGCCGGCCGGTGCCGTTCCTGCTCAACCTGCAGCACGGACTCTTCGACAAGCTCGTGTTCAGCAAGATCCGCGACCGCTTCGGCGGCCGGGTGCGCTTCTTCATCTCCGGCGCCGCGGCCCTCAACCGCGACATCGCGGAGTGGTTCCATGCCGCCGGCATCCTGATTCTCGAGGGCTACGGCCTCACCGAGTCCTCGGCCGGCTCCTTCGTCAACCACCCCGACCAGTACAAGTTCGGCACCGTCGGACCGGTCTTCCCCGGCAGCGAGGTGCGGCTCGGAGAGGGCGACGAGATCCAGATCAAGGGTCCCGGCGTGATGGACGGCTACCACAACCTGCCCGAGGAGACGGCGAACACGCTCACCGAGGATGGCTGGCTGCGCACCGGGGACAAGGGCTCGGTCGACGCCGACGGCTTCCTCACCATCACCGGCCGCATCAAGGAGCTGTTCAAGACCTCCGGCGGCAAGTACATCGCCCCGCCGGCGATCGAGGCCAAGTTCAAGGCGATCTGCCCCTACGCCAGCCAGTTCGTGGTCTTCGGCAACGAGCGCAACTACTGCGTGGCGCTGATCACCCTCGACCCCGACGCGATGACCGCCTGGGCCGAGGAGAACGGCCGGGCCGGTGCGTCGTACGCCGAGCTGGTCGGCAGCGACGAGGTCCAGAAGATGGTCAGCGACTACCTCGACGAGCTCAACGGCCAGCTCAACCGCTGGGAGACGATCAAGAAGTGGCGCGTGCTCGACTACGACCTCTCGGTGGAGTCCGGTGAGATGACCCCGTCGATGAAGGTGAAGCGCAACGTGGTGGAGGAGAAGCACAAGGACCTGATCGACTCGATGTACGCCTGAGCGCGCCTCGGCGTTCCCGACAGGGGAGTCTGGGCCGTCTCGACGTAGAGTCGGGCGGGTGCCTGCCAGCCTGCCCGAAGGAGTCGCGGCGCCGGACGACGGCTCGCTGCCTGAGGCGGCCCTGGCGGAGCTGCCCGGGCGCCAGCTCGGCGTCTATCTGCACGTGCCGTTCTGCGCGGTGCGCTGTGGCTACTGCGACTTCAACACCTATACGGCGGCGGAGCTGGGTGGCGGGGCCTCGCAGGAGTCGTACGCCGGCACCGCGGTCGCCGAGGTCGACCTGCTGGCCGGCGTGCTGCCGGGCGCGCCGGCCGTCGCCACGGTCTTCTTCGGCGGCGGCACTCCGACGCTGCTGCCCAGCGTCGACCTGGTGCGGATGCTCGGCGCGGTCCGGGACCGCTTCGGGCTGGTGCCCGGGGCGGAGGTGACCACCGAGGCCAACCCGGACAGCGTCACCCCGGACAGCCTGGCCGAGCTGCGGGAGGGCGGCTTCACCCGGATCTCCTTCGGCATGCAGTCCGCGGTGCCGGGCGTCCTGGCCGTGCTCGACCGTACCCACTC
>CAZTHV010000584.1:710-1510 GCA_964613165.1 uncultured Marmoricola sp. | reverse complement strand
TGCATGTGTTAAGCACGCCGCCAGCGTTCGTCCTGAGCCAGGATCAAACTCTCCATTGAAATCTTGCGGCAACCACCGAGGCGGCTGCCAAATCTCTAGATGTTTCTCCTGGCAGGGATAATCACTGACTTCTGTCAGAATTATTTTTCCTACCAAAGGAACCGCCGACTCACCTGGACTAACCAGGAAAAGCCGGACGGGTATCAAACTAATTCGTCGACTTTTGGCACACTGTTGAGTTCTCAAGGATCAAGCGCGCACCGCAGCGCAGCCTCTCGGCCTGGCTGGGGGGCAACCTAATCTAACTTACCGGCCTGCTCGGACCGAGTCAAATCGGCCTGCTCACTCCGGCTTCCCCATGGCGCTCACGTCTGGCCGGGTCTCCCGGGGCCGACTGAGCGCGCACCCGAGCCACCTCGGCTGAGGTGATCGAGAAGGGATCCGCCTCGGGCCGGCCGCCCGACCTCTCGGCCTTGCGTCCCGCCGCACCGGGGCGACAGATGAGAACACTAGGGGGCCGCGCGGGGACCGTCAAATCGGCCCCGTGTGGCGCGGGCCACATCCTGTGTTGTCGCAGGTCAGCGGCGGTTCCGGGGGTGCCCAGGGTGCCGTGAGCGGTCCCTCGGCGGCGCTCCGCGGGGTCAGGTGACCTCGATCCCCGCGAGCTTGCGCTTGCCCCTGCGGAGGACCAGCCAACCGCCGGCCAGCAGGTGCTCCGGCCCCGGGATGAAGTCGGTGTCGGCGATCCGCTCGTTGTTCAGGTAGGCACCACCCTCGGCGATCGTCCGCCGGGCCTCGCC
>CAZTHV010000584.1:0-700 GCA_964613165.1 uncultured Marmoricola sp. | reverse complement strand
TCGCCCTTGCTGGCGGCGAGACCGGCGGCGACCAGCAGGTCGACCATCGCGGTGCCGGCGGGCGCCCGGGCCGAGCCGGCCTCGCGCAGGGCGGCGCCCAGCGTCCGCGGGCTGAGTTCGTGCAGGTCCCCTCCCCCGAAGAGCGCCGCAGCGGCGGCCTTCGCCTGAGCGGTCTCGCCGGTCCCGTGGACCAGGGTGGTGACCTCGTCGGCCAGCGCCTTCTGCCCGGCCCTCAGGAACGGCTTCTCCTCGGTCTGCCGCTCCAGGTCCTCGATCTCCTCGCGAGAGAGGAAGGTGAAGACCCGCAGCAGCTCACCCACCTTGACGTCCTCGACGTTGAGCCAGAACTGGTGGAAGGCGTACGGCGACATCATCTGCGGGTCCAGCCACAGGGCGCCGCCCTCGGTCTTGCCGTACTTGGTGCCGTCGGCCTTGGTGATCAGCGGCGTCGCGAAGGCATGGGCCTTGCCACCCGCGGCTCGCCGGATCAGCTCGACGCCGCCGGTGAGGTTGCCCCACTGGTCGGAGCCCCCGAACTGCAGCGTCACTCCGTGGTCGCGGTAGAGGTTGAGGAAGTCCATCGACTGCAGCAGCACGTAGCTGAACTCGGTGTAGCTGATGCCCGCCTCCAGACGGGAGCGCACCACGTCGCGGGCCAGCATCCGGTTGACCGGGAAGTGCTTGCCGATGTCGCGCAGGA
>CAZTHV010000583.1:0-1511 GCA_964613165.1 uncultured Marmoricola sp. | reverse complement strand
GCCGACTACCTGCGCGACCGCTACGGCGAGGAGGTCGACCCGGCCAGCCAGGCGGTGATGGAGCGCTGGGAGTCGGTGCTGACCCGTCTTGAGCGGGATCCGTCGGAGTGCGCGACCGAGCTGGACTGGGTGGCCAAGCTGCGACTGCTGGAGTCCTACCGCGACCGCGACGGCCTCGGCTGGGAGGACGCCAAGCTGCACCTGATCGATCTGCAGTACGCCGACCTGCGACCCGAGAAGGGTCTCTACCACCGGCTGGTCCGCCTCGGCCGGATGGAGCGGCTGCTCACCGACGAGGAGGTGGCTGCCGCGATGTACGAGCCGCCGGAGGACACCCGGGCCTACTTCCGTGGCCGGTGCCTGGACAAGTACCCCGACAGCATTGCCGCGGCGTCCTGGGACTCGGTGATCTTCGACCTCCCCGGGCGGGAGTCGCTGCAGCGGGTGCCCACCATCGACCCCTACCGCGGCACCCGGGCGCATGTGGGTGAGCTGATCGACACCAGCGACACCGCTTCCGCGCTGGTCGACGCGCTGACTCGCTAGGTTCCGATAGGTTCGGGGATAGGTTCTCCGGGCGGCCTCGGCGAGGACCGCGAACGCAGCCCTGACGGGGAGGAAGGTGGGGACCATGGCCCAGGAGCAGAAGCAGCCGCGGCGCGCCGGCGAAGCGGAGGAGACCCCGGTGAGCGACTCGGCGACCGAGACCGCTCCCGGAGAGGCGATCGCGGAGCGCAAGGAGCAGCTCGACGAGGACATCGACGCGATCCTGGACGAGATCGACGACGTGCTGGAGACCAACGCGGAGGAGTTCGTGAAGTCGTTCATCCAGAAGGGCGGGCAGTGAGCCGATGAGCGAGGCTCGACTCCCCGAGGCGTTCCTGAGCCCGGGCACGACATCCTTCGCCGACTTCCTCGGCGAGGTGGCCCCCGACCTGCTGCCGGCGCGCCGGCTCCAGCCGCAGTCCGCGGCCGGTGAGCTGGCGCCGCACGGCACCACGATCGTGGCCGCGACCTTCCCTGGGGGCGTGGTGATGGCCGGTGACCGCCGGGCGACGATGGGCAACGTGATCGCCCAGCGCGACATCGAGAAGGTCTTCCCGGCCGACGAGTACTCCTGCGTCGGCATCGCCGGCACCGCCGGTCTCGCCGTGGAGATGGTCCGGCTCTTCCAGACCGAACTGGAGCACTACGAGAAGATCGAGGGCACCACGCTGTCGATGGACGGCAAGGCCAACCGGCTCTCCGCGCTCATCCGCGGCAACCTCGGCATGGCGATGCAGGGCCTGGCCGTGGTGCCGCTCTTCGCCGGGTTCGACCTGCGGGCGGGCCAGGGCCGCATCGTCAGCTACGACGCCACCGGTGGCCGCTACGAGGAGACTGCGTTCCACTCGGTGGGCTCGGGCTCGGTCTTCGCGCGCGGCTCGCTGAAGAAGCTCTATCGCGACGACCTCACCGCCGAACAGTGCGTCACCGCCGCGGTGCAGGCGCTGTACGACGCCGCGGACGAC
>CAZTHV010000582.1:1107-1516 GCA_964613165.1 uncultured Marmoricola sp. | reverse complement strand
GCAAGACCGCCCGCGTGCTGGTCTTCGCCAACGCCGACAAGGCGGAGGCCGCTCGTGAGGCCGGCGCGGACATCGTCGGTGGCGACGAGCTGATCGAGAAGGTCAACGGCGGCTGGATCGACTTCGACGCCGTGGTCGCCACCCCGGACATGATGGGCAAGGTCGGCCGCCTCGGTCGTGTGCTCGGTCCCCGCGGCCTGATGCCGAACCCGAAGACCGGCACGGTGACTCCGGATGTCGCCAAGGCGGTCTCGGACATCAAGGGCGGCAAGATCGAGTTCCGCGTCGACCGGCACGCCAACCTGCACTTCATCATCGGCAAGGCGTCCTTCACCGAGGTCCAGCTCGCGGAGAACTACGCCGCGGCGCTGGAGGAGCTGGCCGGCTTGAGCCGGAGCACCTCCTCCAG
>CAZTHV010000582.1:0-1097 GCA_964613165.1 uncultured Marmoricola sp. | reverse complement strand
TCCAGCGCCGCGGCGTAGTTCTCCGCGAGCTGGAGGAGGTGCTCCGGCTCAAGCCGGCCAGCTCCAAGGGCCGCTACCTGAAGAAGGTCATCGTCTCCACGACGATGGGCCCGGGCGTGCAGGTCGACCCCGGCCGTACCCGCGATGTCGCGGGTCAGGACGACGCCTGAGAGACGCCTGAGGGAGGAGCCACCGCCCTCCCCCTGCACCATTTCCTTTCCGCCGAGGCGGCGCGAACTCACTGTTGATCGGTGAGGTTGCGCCGCCTCGGCGGCGTAGCGGGGTGAGTTCGCGCCGCCTCGGCGATGAGTGGGGGGAGAGAGAGCGGATTTGGTGGCGCGTCCGGTCGCCGGTAGAGTTCAGCGCTGGTAACCGAAGACCGCCGGTGGGACCGTGAGGTTCCGAAGGTTCGCGAGAGCGGACGGCCTGCGCAGGGACACCGAGTGTGAGGCGATCCGATCGTCCTGCGCCCCGTGCCTTGCGCCGGGGCGTTCTGCTTCTCTCCGGCCGACTGCGTTCCGACGTCACCGACGGCGCACAACCCGTACGCCGGCCCGGCACGCACGCGTGCAGAAGTTGGAAGGAGTCCCATGGCGCGGCCAGACAAGACAGCAGCCGTCGCGGAGATCGTCGAGCAGTTCAACGAGTCCGCTGGCGCTGTGCTGACCGAGTACCGCGGGCTCACCGTGAAGCAGCTGCAGGAACTGCGGCGCTCGCTCGGCGAGAACGCCAACTACGCCGTGGTCAAGAACACGCTGACCCAGATCGCCGCCAAGGAGGCGGGCGTCGAGGGCTTCGACGACCTGCTCAGCGGGCCGACCGCCATCGCCTTCATCAACGGCGACGTGGTCGAGGCGGCCAAGGGTCTGCGTGACTTCGCCAAGGCAAACCCCGCCCTCGTCATCAAGGGCGGTTTCGTGGACGGTGCCTCGATGGACGCGAAGGAGATCGCCAAGCTGGCCGATCTCGAGTCGCGCGAGGTGCTGCTGGGCAAGCTCGCCGGTGCGATGCTCGCCTCGCTCAGCCAGGCCGTCTACCTGCTCAACGCCCCGCTGCGCCTGCAGGGCGCCGGCGAGCCGGGCAGCCTGGGCGAGCGG
>CAZTHV010000581.1:1160-1522 GCA_964613165.1 uncultured Marmoricola sp. | reverse complement strand
GCTTGGGAAGACGAGCGTTCAGAGGATGCTGACGAACCCGTACTACCGGGGCATGGTGCGCTTCAAGGGCGCGGTCTATCCGGGGTCCCACGAGGCATTGGTGCCGAAGGAAGTCTGGTATCAGGTGCAGAACGTCCTCGAATCCCACATTTCGGCGGCAGACGCGACCCAGCTGCATGCCCACTATTTGAAGGGCACGATCTACTGCGGGGCGTGCGGTTCAAGATTCATCATCGTGAACGCGAACAACGGCAAGGGCAAGATCTACCCATACTTCGTATGCAACGGACGCCACTCGAAGAAGACCGGTTGCACCCGGCAGGCGATCCTTATCGAAGATGTCGAGCGCATGGTCGAGAAGT
>CAZTHV010000581.1:899-1150 GCA_964613165.1 uncultured Marmoricola sp. | reverse complement strand
CAGATCTCCGCGGACCTCCGCCAGTCGTTGGCGGGGATGATCCACGCCGAGTTTGATCGGTTGCTGGCGTCGGACTCTGGCGAGTTGGAAGCCTTGGCGAAGGAGCGCGCCTCGCTGGAAGAGGAGCGGCTCGTCGTTCTGCGTGCGCACTATTCGGGTGCGATCTCGCTCGAACTGCTGAAAGAAGAGCAGATGCGGATCGAGGCCAGGCTCGATGACATCAAGGGGAGGCTGTCGGCACACCATGACGA
>CAZTHV010000581.1:0-889 GCA_964613165.1 uncultured Marmoricola sp. | reverse complement strand
CGAGTACGCGGCGGCACGTGCGAATCTCGATGACTGCCTGGCGCTGCTGGCGAACATCTCGCTGATCTACAGCCGGTGCGATAACCAGAACAGGAGGCTGTGTAACCAGGCGTTCTTCCGCAAGATCTTCATCGACGAGGATCGGGAAGTGAAGGTCGAGTACCAGCCGTCATACGAGGCGCTCTGCGACGTGCAGTCGCAGGCGAACGCTCTGAACTGGGCCGCCACGGCAAAGAAAAAGGACGAGGTTCAAACCTTTTCAAGAGTGGAGACTCTTGTCGAAGGTTTGAACCTCGCCCATATGGGGTGGCTGACGGGACTCGAACCCGCGACCCCCGCGACCACAACGCGGTGCTCTACCAACTGAGCTACAGCCACCATTGCGACGAAGTACCGAAGCATTCCGACCGCACAGGACCCGCACTCAAGCGGGCCGCAGACGATTCTAGCCGCAAACCGTGAGATCACCCAATCGGCGGGGCAGAACCCGGCTCGCGGGGAACAGAACCGCTATTTTCCGCCGGTCGCAGGCGCCGCTGAGGTGGCGCCAGGGGCGGTGATGGTTCCGGAGAACGAGCTGGACGCGATCAGTGCCGCGGTGCGTCGGGCCGTGAGGGTGTCCGGTCCTTCACCGTGGGGGAACAGCGCTGCACGGTAGTAGCGCAGCTCGTCGATGCTCTCGAGGATGTCCGCGAGGGCCCGGTGACCACCGTGCTTCTCGGGCGATGCGAAGTACACGCGCGGGTACCAGCGGCGTGCCAGCTCCTTGATGGAGGACACGTCGATGATGCGGTAGTGCAGGTGCGCGGTGAGCAGCGGAAAGTCGCGCTCCAAGAACGCGCGGTCGGTGCCGACAGAGTTCCCGCCCAGCGGCGCCTTCCCGGCCTCG
>CAZTHV010000580.1:0-1530 GCA_964613165.1 uncultured Marmoricola sp. | reverse complement strand
GGATTGGTCCCGCGTCCGGTGATGGCCATGTCGCCCACCACGACGTCGGGCGACATGGCCATCATGTCCTGGTACGCTCGCGCCTTGGCAAGAGCGTTCGCATTCCAGTCCGCGGTAAAGTTATCCATTGCGCACTGCGCGGCCTCTTCGGAGAACTTTTCACCATGCTCCGAGGTCAACTGATCGAAGATTCCCGAATAGCTCATGTGCATCATTTCCGAGTACATCTCCGCTTTGACAAGCGCAGACCTACATTCGGAAGAGAGTAAAGTCGCAGGCGCCGTGCCCTCTGGTTTCGGACCTTCCTCATGCTCAATCGCTTCGAGCTCCGACTCTTCCTCTTCGATGCCCGCTTCGGATTGTTCCACCGCAGCAGGCGCCGCGGGCAACAGTGTCTCGGTCTCGGTCTTCGGTGTCATTGCGCCGATCACGATTCCGAGCAGGACTACTCCACCGGTTACTATCCATGCAATCTTCTTGTATTTCTCGTATTCCGCGAGCTTGAATCCATGCTTGTCGCGCTGAGCATTTGTAAGCGTGAGGACAAGGTCGACCAGCCACCAAATTCCGTATCCTCCGAGGGTGACGAGCTTCAGAACGCCAGTCCCGACCTTGCCCAAGTAAAAACGATCTGCCCCGAAAATTCCGAGCAAGCAGCTCAGAATCCAGGTTACGAGGAAACTTTTATCGCCTTCGGAGATCACCGCTGGCGCACCAACTGGCGGCTGTGCATACTGAGGCGGAGTTTGGGTGGCTACTGAGGTAGCAGGTACGTTCACAGCGGGCTCGGGTGCTTGCGGCTGATCAGTCATTGGTCTCCTCATGTTCTCTATGTCGGCGCTGCGACAGCATCTTTATGATACTTATAGTCCGTGGTTTTATAGTCATCGGTTCATAACAGTTGATGCATGCCATCTGCCACGAAACGCGAGCATGAGCAACGCCGCGTATTCGGACACAGGGTCCGCGAGATCAGGGTCTCGCTCGGTCTCAGCCAAGAAGCACTCGCCCACGCCGCAGAACTCGACCGTTCTTATATGGGCGGCGTGGAGCGAGGCGAGCGTAATGTCAGCCTCGACAACATCTACCGCATCGCACGAGCACTCGGCGTCGACCCCTCGGCACTGCTCCAATAGAAATCGGTTGACCCACAAAACACCGGCTGCGCTGTGGGCGAAATGGGGCGAGGATCAGCGCAGCCTCGAGGGGGCGCCGCCTAGACTCGCTGGTAGAAGTTCAGAAGCAAACTAGTCGCCGTCAGGCGAGTTCAGAAGCACAGCCGCCGTCAGGCGCTCGTCTCAGGAGGAATCGTGGAAGTTCGCATCGGCATCAAGCACTCGCCCCGAGAGCTCTCGTTCGAGACCGACGCCACCGCCGAAGAGGTGCGCGGCGCGATCGAGCAGGCCGTCGCGCAAGACGCCGAATTGCTGGCGCTGAGCGACACCAAGGGCCGTCAGTACCTCATCGACACCGACTCGATCAGCTACGTCGAGATCGGCGCGGAGGCGGGCCGCAAGGTCGGCTTCATCA
>CAZTHV010000579.1:950-1531 GCA_964613165.1 uncultured Marmoricola sp. | reverse complement strand
GACGAATTTTAACTGATTGTGGCAGTGCTATTCGCCAATCGGTCGGCACCTCAGAGAGTGGATCGGTAGGAGGAACGTCCCACAATTCGAGTTCACCACCGGCATTAGGAACCTTAAGGTAAATGTTTGCCGCAAGCTGAGCATCTAAGTTTGCGTAACGGGACGGCAACGCATCGAAATGGGGTTGATCAGCACTCAAGTGAGATAATGAAGCCTTCGTTATCCTAGCAATGCCCGCAAGCATCTTTTTTCCCTCAAACGCCGCGATACTTGCACCAGGCACAAAAGTCTCATCGAGTTCAAGCCTAAGCTTATCAATTGGCGTGGCGGCAGGAGCGGCGAAGCCTCTTAACATCTCTATGCTTTCCTTTGCTGTTTCGTAGTAGCGCACGACTAAAGGATCATCTTTCGATTTAATATTGTAGAGAAGGTTAAAAGGCATTCCGAGCCGATCAACGCCAAAGTATTTTTGAACAAGGTCATTTTCTTCAAGCACTTCGTGGGTATATTTCTCGACCTTGCTGCTTTCCAAAATATCTTTACTTAAACGCTCGCAAAGCTCTTGCGGGTAATAATTCTCA
>CAZTHV010000579.1:0-940 GCA_964613165.1 uncultured Marmoricola sp. | reverse complement strand
CAATCAACGCCAAAGAACGATCTTCGATCAGGTTCGAAACGTTATGCTCGTTTAACCTTTTAACTCTTTGAATCCTGACATCCCTGACCTCGGGCATTGCTCCTCCTTAGAACAACTTGTTTTTCCTCTCCATTAAAAGTACTTTACCGGCGGTCATAGGTATAATATGTGTTATTGATAGATGTCATAAGGAATAACTATGATTCCCTCAGCTTCAGATCTAACCTATTTTGTCGAGGTGGCAAGCACCTTAAATCTTTCACGAGCTGCGGAAAGATTGGGTATTAGCCAACCCTCGCTTTCGCTGGCAATTCAAAGGCTAGAGGGAGATATCGGCGTTGACGTACTCATTCGCAGTAAGCGCGGTGTGAGCTTAACCCAGGCAGGAAAGCAGCTCCTAAATCACTCTCGTCACCTTTTGCAATCATGGGATCAAGTTCGCAGCCAAGCACTGGCATCGGTCGATGAAATACAAGGTTCCTACACTATTGGCTGTCATCCTTCGGTTGCTCTTTACTCGCTTCCTGGCTTGCTACCCAATCTACTTGAAGAGCACCCCGAACTTCACGTCACATTAAAACATGAGCTCTCGCGCAAAGTTGCCGAAGGCGTCATAAGCTCAACCATTGATGTCGGTATCGTCGTAAACCCGGTAAAGCATCCCGACTTAATTATTCACAAACTCTACGACGACGAAGTCACTCTTTGGCAATCAAGCTCTACAAAGAGAAAAATTCAACAACCAAAAACCGGCGAAGCCGTGTTGATTTGTGACCTCGATCTTTTACAAACTCAGTCAATCCTGAAACAACTCAAAGCTAAAGATCTAAACTTTTCGCGGGTGTTATCCTCAACGAGCCTCGAAGTAATTACCAGTCTTACGGCAAATGGCTGTGGGCTAGGGATTCTACCCTCGCGCGTCGCCGCCCTGTCAAAGGAT
>CAZTHV010000578.1:0-1538 GCA_964613165.1 uncultured Marmoricola sp. | reverse complement strand
TTGACGCTGGAGGCCATGGGCGCGGACGCGGTCGTCGTCCGGCACTGGGCTTCCGGCGCGCCGCACAACCTCGCCCATGCCGGCTGGTCGCGCTCCAGCGTGCTCAACGCCGGCGACGGCACTCATGAGCACCCCACGCAGGCGCTGCTGGATGCCTTCACGATGACCCGGCACCTCGGCCGCCTCGACGGCCGCCGGGTCGCCATCGTGGGCGACATCCTGCACAGCCGGGTCGCTCGCTCCAATGCACTGCTGCTGCGGACGCTCGGCGCCGAGGTGACTCTGGTCGCGCCGCCGACGCTGCTGCCGTACGGCGTCGACACCTGGGGCGTGGCCACCTCGTACGACCTGGACGCGGTGCTGCCGGAGACCGACGTGGTGATGATGCTGCGGGTGCAACGAGAGAGGATGAACCTGAGTGGCGGCGGCTACTTCCCCAGCGTGCGGGAGTACTCCCGCCGCTACGGCCTGGACGCCCGCCGGATGGGGGTGCTCCAGGACCACACCATCGTGATGCATCCCGGTCCGATGATCCGGGGCATGGAGATCACCGCGGAGGTAGCCGACTCCGACCGCTCGGTGATCGTCGAGCAGGTGACCAACGGGGTCGCGGTCCGGATGGCCGTGCTCTACCTGCTCCTCGGCGGGAGCGAGCCGGCCATCGGCGGAGAGGCCAACGTGAACGACGGGGGAGACCAGTGACCGACCACCTCATCAAGGGCGCTCGCATCCTCGGCGGGGAGCCCACCGACATCGCGATCGAGGACGGGCGGATCACCGCGATCGGCCCGGACGCGTCGAACGACGGGGGCGAGGTCATCGACGCCGGCGGCCTGATCGCGCTCCCGGGCCTGGTCGACCTGCACACCCACCTGCGTGAGCCCGGCCGCGAGGACGCCGAGACGGTGGAGACCGGGACCCAGGCGGCTGCCCTGGGCGGCTTCACCGCAGTCCACGCGATGGCCAACACCGACCCGGTGGCCGACACCGCGGGCGTCGTGGAGCAGGTCTGGCGCCTGGGCCGCGAGGCCGGGTACTGCGACGTCTACCCGGTCGGCGCGGTCACCGTCGGCCTGGCCGGCGAGCGGCTGGCCGAGCTGGGCGCGATGGCCGACTCGGCCGCGCGGGTACGGGTCTTCTCCGACGACGGCAAGTGCGTCTCCGACCCGGTGCTGATGCGCCGAGCGCTGGAGTACGTCAAGGCCTTCGACGGTGTGGTCGCCCAGCATGCCCAGGAGCCCCGCCTCACCGAAGAGGCCCAGATGAACGAGGGTGAGCTCAGCGGGCAGCTCGGGCTGCGCGGCTGGCCGGCGGTCGCGGAGGAGGCGATCATCGCCCGCGACGTACTGCTGGCCCAGCACGTGAAGTCGCGGCTGCACATCTGCCACGTCTCCACGGCCGGCTCGGTGGAGATCGTCCGGTGGGCCAAGGCTCGCGCCGAGCAGGAGGGCAGCTGGGAGATCACCGCCGAGGCCTGCCCGCACCGCCTGATCCTCACCGACGAGCTGGCCGCGACCTACGACCCGGTCTACAAGGTC
>CAZTHV010000577.1:0-1539 GCA_964613165.1 uncultured Marmoricola sp. | reverse complement strand
GGAGCGGTGGTACCCGAGCCGATCCGCCGCGACCGCCAGCCGTCTGGTCGCGGCGACGGCGTCGCCGGTGGACTGGTCGGAGCGGACGGGCACGAGGTCGAGCACGGAGAGGCGCACGAGAGGCACAACCCGTGGCGGGCCCGGTATCTTCCACAGCATCCTCCGCCGGATCTTCCCCGCCGAGGGGCCGGCGAGGAGGCTGTGGCAGTCTTCTCGGCATGGACGCCTCCGACGTCGAGTCCGACCTCGTCGACATCCTGTTCACCGAGGAGCAGATCCTCGCCAGGCTCGACGAGCTGGCCGCCCGGATCGAGGCGGACTACGAGGGCCGGGAGATCCTCGTCGTCGGAGTGCTCCGCGGCGCGGTCATGGTCATGGCCGACCTCGCCCGCGCGCTCGGGCGGCACGTGGAGATGGACTGGATGGCGGTCTCGTCGTACGGCTCGGGGACGAAGTCCTCCGGCGTCGTGCGCATCCTCAAGGACCTCGACACCGACATCACCGGGCGTCACGTGATCCTGGTCGACGAGATCATCGACACCGGGCTGACCCTGTCGTGGCTGGTGTCCAACCTCGCCTCGCGCAACCCGGCCTCGTTGGAGATCTGCACGCTGCTGCGCAAGCCCGATGCCCAGCAGATGGAGCTCCAGGTGCGGTACGTCGGCTGGGACATCCCCAACGACTTCGTCGTCGGCTACGGCCTCGACTACCAAGAGCGCTACCGCAACCTCCGCTCGATCGGGGTTCTGTCGCCGTCGGTGTATTCGTGACTGGGCTTGTGGTGGGTGTGTCGGCGGGGGCGTTGCGTCGTTGGGACATCCCCATCGACTTCGTCGTCGGCTGCGGCCTCGACGCTCTGTCTATTCAGGGGGAGCGCTGCCGCGATCTTCGCTCGATCGGGGTTCTGTCGCCGTCGGTGTATTCCAGCTGAGGGGCGTGGGCTGCCGGGCCTGGGATCACCTGAGAGGATGTCGGGCGTGAAGCGAATCCTCCGCGGTCCCTGGTTATGGATCGCTCTGGCCGGACTGGGCGTCATCATCGCTCTGCAGTACCTGGTGCCCAACGGCGGGTACACCGAGATCGAGACCTCGAAGATGATCGCGCACATCAACGCCGGCGAGGTCAAGGAGGTCACCCTGGTCGACGGTGGCGACCAGGAGATCCGTGCCGAGCTGGACGACGGCAAGAAGGTCATGGCGACCTGGATCAGCGGTCAGCAGGGCGCGCTCGTCGAGACCATCCAGAAGCAGGTCGACGACGGCGAGATCAAGGAGTGGAACGGCAAGAACCCCAAGCCGAGCCTGATCGGCTCGATCCTGGGCACGCTGCTGCCGTTCATCATCATCGTGCTGATCTTCCTGTTCCTGATGAACCAGCTCCAGGGCGGCGGCGGCCGGGTGATGCAGTTCGGCAAGTCCAAGGCGAAGATGATCACCAAGGACATGCCCAAGACCACCTTCGCCGACGTCGCCGGCTGCGACGAGGCGATCGAGGAGCTCGGCGAGATCAAGGAGTTCCTCCAGGAGCCGGCGAAGTTCC
>CAZTHV010000576.1:1056-1544 GCA_964613165.1 uncultured Marmoricola sp. | reverse complement strand
ACCGGCCTCGTGGGAATGGAGATCGATGGTGACGCCGCCGATGTAACGCACGGGTTCGTGGATACTGCCGGTCTGCGCGGGGGCGAGGGCCGCAGGCAGGGCGGCGATGCAGAGAAGAGAGGACTTGGACGTCATGGGGCGAATTCCTTTGTGGGGTTGATGTCGCCGAGTGTAGCACAAGGATCGTGGAGAGGGGGATTCGACCGCAGGGGCCTGGAGGGGAAGATTTAACCACAAAGAACGCAAAGAGCGAAAAGGTTGGTTTTGGAAGGTTGACAACCACCCAGCCCAGTGAGATAATTTTTCCATGAGCACACAAGAACTAGATTCCGAGAAGCGAATCGTGCTGCCCGAAGGGCGTCCCGGAGAAGTCTTCGAAATCCGCCCTCACGGGGAAGGGCAGTTCTTGCTCTTACGTGTCGAACACCCGGTACGTAGACGAATGTCCGAGGAGGAGCGCAGAGAGGCCATCCTGCGTTCACCGCTCA
>CAZTHV010000576.1:0-1046 GCA_964613165.1 uncultured Marmoricola sp. | reverse complement strand
GCGAACCATGACGTTGCTCGATTCCAATGTCCTTATCTACGCGTCGCGTCCCGACTCCTTTATTCTTCGATTGGGCGGTGAGGCTCATCGCGGCGGAGGTCGGTCGCATGGGTGCCTTTGCCAACCCGATAGGAATCGCGGAAGTCTGCGTAGGGGACGAGGCTCCTGATACGGTTTTCGAACGGGTCCAGGACTGGGGTGTTGAGATCGTGAGTCTTCCCGCAGCCGCAGCCCCTATTTGTGCCTCGGCCTATCGGCTTTACCGTCAGCGCCGATTTCGAGATTCAGGCAATTTCTTCATCGGTGCCCATGCGGAAGTCATGGGGTGGCAGATAGCCACTGCGGATCGGTCGCGATTCAGCACCTACTTTCCTTCGGTAACCCTCAAGCTGCCGGAGTGAGTGTGCGTGCGTAGCGGTTTCCGTCTCTTGCCTGGCTGAATTGAGTGTGTTGAGAAATGCCAAGCCCAGCGAGATAATTTTCCCATGAGCACGCAAGAGCTGGATTCCGAGAAGCGGATTGTGTTGGCCGAGGGGCGGCCGGGAGAAGTCTTTGAAATCCACTCGCAGGGGGAGGGGCGATTCCTGCTGGTGCGCGTCGAGCAACCTCCGATTCGCCGAAAAATGACACGGGAGGAGTGCCGGGAGGCCATCCGGAATTCTCGGATACGGATGGTCATGTCGTGGGAAGAACTTCGTGAAATGACCCGCGAACCATGACGACAGTCCAACTATTTTAACCACAGAGAACGCAAAGAGCGCAAAGGAAACCATCCTTTGTGCTCTTTGCGTTCTCTGTGGTTGATCTTCCTTCCGCCCCCCTCAAACCAGCCATTTTTCCGCGATCTGGTCGGCCTCCGTCGCCGTGATCAGCCAGTCCATCATTTTTCCCTTCATTTCGTCGCGCGTGGCGTGGTGGGCCGGGTCGCCCGCGAGGTTGGTGAACTCGCTTGGATCGTTTTCGAGGTCAAAGAGCTCCTCGTGGCCCGCAGGGTAGTAGTTGTACTTCCACTTGCGCGTCCGGACCATTTTGCAGTCGGGATGGCG
>CAZTHV010000575.1:0-1549 GCA_964613165.1 uncultured Marmoricola sp. | reverse complement strand
GCGGGGCGAAGAACCATGCCCTGGTCCTGCCCGACGCGGACCTCGACGTCGCCGCCGACGCCATCGTGTCCGCGGCGTACGGCGCGGCCGGCGAGCGCTGCATGGCACTCTCCGTCGCGGTCGCCGTGGGCTCGGTCGCCGATCCGCTCGTCGAGGCGATCGCCCTGCGACTGCCCAAGCTGGTCGTAGACGACGGCGCCAAGCCGGGCACCGACATGGGCCCGCTGATCACCCGCGAGCACCGGGACCGCGTGGCCGGCTATGTCGACGCCGGCGAGGAGGCCGGCGCCAGCGTCGTGGTCGACGGCCGCTGCGCCGACGTACCCACCGACGGGTACTTCCTCGGGGCCACCCTGCTCGACCACGTGACCCCGGAGATGACGGTCTACCGCGACGAGGTCTTCGGGCCTGTCCTCGGAGTCGTCCGGGTGGACACCTACGAGGAGGGCCTGGCGCTGATCAACGCCAACGAGTACGCCAACGGCACCGCGATCTTCACCCGCGACGGCGGCGCCGCCCGGCACTTCCAGTTCGACGTCGAGGTCGGCATGGTCGGCGTCAACGTGCCGATCCCGGTGCCGGTCGCGTACTACTCCTTCGGCGGCTGGAAGGACTCGCTCTTCGGCGACACCCACATGTACGGCCCCGAGGGGATCAGCTTCTACACCCGCGGCAAGGTGGTGACCTCACGGTGGCCGGACCCCGCCACCTCCAGCGTCGACCTGGGATTTCCCACGCATCGGTGAAGGAGAGCAGCGCGCCATGAACAGCAGTCTTCCGTCGTACGACACTCTTCCGTCCTATGGCGAGTCGGAGATCCGCCGGCTCGACCGTGCCCATGTCTTCCACTCCTGGTCGGCGCAGGCGCTCATCGACCCGCTGCCGATCGCTCGCACGGAGGGAAGCCGCTTCTGGGACGCCAGCGGCAAGGGCTACCTGGACTTCTCCTCCCAGCTGGTCAACGTCAACCTCGGCCACCAGCACCCGGCCGTGGTCGCGGCGATCAAGGAGCAGGCCGACCGGATGCTCACCGTGGCCCCGGGCTTCGCGGTCGATGTCCGGAGCGAGGCCGCCCGGCTGATCGCCGAGGTCGCGCCCGAGGGTCTGGACAAGGTCTTCTTCACCAACGGGGGCGCCGAGGCCACCGAGAACGCGATCCGGATGGCGCGGCTGCACACCGGACGGAATAAGGTGCTGGCGGCCTACCGGAGCTACCACGGCGCGACCGCCGGCGCGATCACCCTGACCGGCGACCCGCGGCGCTGGCCGTCGGAGCCCGCGATGGCCGGAGTGGTCCACTACTGGGGACCGTACCCCTACCGATCGGCCTTCCACGCGACCAGCGAGGCCGAGGAGTGCGAGCGGGCGCTGGAGCACCTGCGCCAGACGATCATGGTCGAGGGACCGCAGACGATCGCGGCGATCCTGATGGAGACCGTCGTCGGCACCAACGGGATACTGGTGCCGCCGGACGGCTACCTGGCCGGCGTACGCGAGATCTGCGACCGGTACGGCATCGTGATGATCGCCGACGAGGTGATGGCCGGAT
>CAZTHV010000574.1:0-1549 GCA_964613165.1 uncultured Marmoricola sp. | reverse complement strand
TCGGTGATGTCGGCGATCTTCTTGCGCAGCGGCTGCGGGTCGATGCCGTGTTCGGTGTTGTAGGAGACCTGCTTGGCGCGGCGCCGGTTGGTCTCGTCGATCGCCGCCGCCATCGATGCCGTGATCTTGTCGGCGTACATGTGGACCTGTCCGTCCACGTTGCGCGCCGCTCGCCCGATGGTCTGGATCAACGAGCGTTCGCTGCGCAGGAAGCCCTCCTTGTCGGCGTCCAGGATCGCCACCAGGCTCACCTCAGGCAGGTCCAGGCCCTCCCGCAGCAGGTTGATGCCGACCAGGACGTCGTACTCCCCGAGCCGGAGCTCCCGCAGCAGCTCGATCCGTTTCAGGGTGTCCACCTCGGAGTGCAGGTATCGCGTGCGGACGCCGTTCTCCATCAGGTAGTCGGTGAGATCCTCGGCCATCTTCTTGGTCAAGGTGGTCACCAGCACCCGCTCGTTGCGGGCGGCACGCTGCCGGATCTCGCCCATCAGGTCGTCGATCTGGCCCTTGGTCGGCTTCACGATCACCTCCGGATCGACCAGTCCGGTGGGCCGGATCACCTGCTCGACCACACCGTCGGCGCGGGCCAGCTCGTAGGGTCCCGGGGTGGCCGAGAGGTAGACGGTCTGGCCGATCCGGTCCACGAACTCCTCGAAGCGCAGTGGCCGGTTGTCGGCCGCGGACGGCAGCCGGAAGCCGTGCTCGACCAAGGTCCGCTTACGCGACATGTCTCCCTCGTACATGCCGCCGATCTGCGGGATCGAGACGTGGGATTCGTCCACGACGAGCAGGAAGTCCTCCGGGAAGTAGTCCAGCAGGCAGTTCGGAGCGCTGCCCGGTCCTCGTCCGTCGATGTGCCGGGAATAATTCTCAATGCCCGAGCAGGTGCCGATCTGGCGCATCATCTCGATGTCGTAGCCGGTGCGCATCCGCAGCCGCTGGGCCTCCAGCAGCCTTCCGGCGGCGTCGAGTTCGGCCAGCCGGTGACCGAGCTCCACCTCGATCTCGCTGATCGCGCGCTCCATGCGCTCCGGACCGGCCACGTAGTGGGAAGCGGGGAACACATAGATCTCGGCGTCCTCGGTCAACACCTCGCCGGTGAGCGGGTGGAGCGTGGAGAGCGCCTCGATCTCGTCCCCGAAGAACTCGACCCGCACCGCATGCTCCTCGTACATCGGGAACACCTCGACGGTGTCGCCGCGCACCCGGAAGGTGCCGCGGGTGCCGGCCAGATCGTTGCGGGCGTACTGGATGTCGACCAGCCTGCGCAGCAGGGTGTCGCGGTCGACTTCGTCCCCCACCCGGAGCCGGACCATCCGGTCGACGTACTCCTGCGGCGTGCCCAGGCCATAGATCGCCGAGACGGTGGCGACCACGATCACATCCCGCCGGGTGAGCAGGGAGTTGGTCGCCGAGTGCCGCAGCCGCTCGACCTCCTCGTTGAGGGAGGAGTCCTTCTCGATGTAGGTGTCCGTCTGGGGGATGTAGGCCTCGGGCTGGTAGTAGTCGTAGTAGGAGACGAAGTACTCCACCGCGTTGTCGGGGAAGA
>CAZTHV010000573.1:0-1555 GCA_964613165.1 uncultured Marmoricola sp. | reverse complement strand
CTATCACAGCCAGCGAATACGGCCACGTCGGAGAGGGAGTAGAGCAGAGGAAAGTCGGTCGTGGTCAAGGATACGCGTTATCAACAGCAGCGACAGCCTAAAAAGCACAGGATAACCACCTGGTAGACGTGTCGTTCTCTCACTCGACACGCCCTATCCAGACACACACACACACACACACACACACAGAACCAGCATAGAGCGATAAAAGGATACATGCTGAACAGTGATACTAGTGTGGCTCCGAGGGCCATTTGCACGACCGCCAGGTGTAGAAAGTACTCGGATTGGAAGGGCGGCACGAACGCCACTAGCGGTAGGTCGATAGCCTAGACTCGGCAGGTTCATCGGTACCGCGATGCAAGGAGAGCATAGTGTATGAGAGCAGGACAGGCTAGCGGTTTGCTTTCACCTCGTCGAGATATGCTGCTTTCCGGTCTGGAAAGAACAGAGACGACAGAGCAGAAAACACACGCCTCAGCCAGCAACTGGTTGTGCAGCACTTACCGACATTCTGGAAACGAGTGGAAGGAACAAGCGAGGGAGGTAACAAACGAGAGCACTGACAGGAGAGACTGTGTGAGAGTGTGGTTGAATGAGTGAGCGTGGATGAGGAAGAGTCGCGTCGTTTGTCAAAACCGATCTTTCGTTTAGCTGAACAGTGATCACTCGGCTCTGACAGCACCAAGAACAGACTGACAACAATGCCACTTGCTCTGGCTATATTTCAAGCTCTAGTTAGTCGTGTATTACTCGATGAGCCAGTCCATAGCAGTGTTCTTTCAGAACAGCCGGTGTATTCTCATCTACACGCCTCCAACCTTCTCCTCCGTATGTCGACATCTACTCCATCGCTATATGCATATCTCGTAAGACCCGATGACCTGCTTCCCATCTCATCCTTTGTCCCGTTCCTCTATCCAATCTTTCCTAAAGTTTGTCGGACAGACGAGGTCTGGTCAACGATCGACCAGCTGGCGGGTGCATGTGCTCCGTACAGATTATTCGACAGACGTAGTAAAATACCAATACGTTCTGCTTCATCAGACCTTCACTAATGGGCGATTGATCTTACAAGTGCTGTAGAAGGAGGCCAGACTGCCGAAGCTAACAATCTCGCTAGTAGCAAAATAATACTCTTGCCATTTCCTTATGCTGTTGTTAACAATCGGTACTAATGATACAGACGTGAACATGGATAAAGAACATTCTCGTTCAGTTTGATCGCTGCCATCCACACTTTAAACACCATGTATAAGCCACCCACACGATCTACCCACCTTAGCGAGAGGGGGGCTGCGCGGCAGCGTCTACGCGACCCATCCTATAGCAACCTAGTCTGCTTAGGCTAGTCCATGTCCCCATACAATCAACAGAGGCTTGTTTAAAGCCTCCATAAAAGCTACGATTGCCCGTGACGGCTCCCCTTGTATACAACGGAAATAGGCGGAGCGTGTGGACGAACATATGCAGGGTTTTAGTATGACCAGGATATCCGCGATAACCTCACGGATACACACACAAGAACATGTCACGCCACGGTTGTTTCCAGCGG
>CAZTHV010000572.1:0-1556 GCA_964613165.1 uncultured Marmoricola sp. | reverse complement strand
CCGTGGTCAACGGCACGGTCATCGTCGACGATCCGGGATTCGAAGACGGAACGGATGTCTTCGTCCTCGTGCGCGAGCCGGAAGCCGAGGTCCGTCTCTCAGCAGAGGAGTTGGCTGAGTTGGAAGCCGGGATCGCCGAGGCCGACCAAGGAGACATGATCCCTGGAGAAGAGTTCTTCGCCCGCCTGCGCCGTTTCGGCTAGGCGTGCCGCTCGAACTCTTCGTCTCACGGCGCGCTGCGCGGGAGCTTGAACGCATCGTCCGCTGGTGGGCCGCCAACAGGTTGGCGGCACCCGGTGCTGTGCGCCGAGATCTACAGGCTGCTCTCGAGTTGCTCCTCGTACAACCAGAGGCGGGCGTCCGCGTCGAAGAAGCACGGTCGCAAGAGGTGCGACGGTTCCATATGGATCGGATCCGATACTGGGTCTACTACCGCGTTCGGCAGAACCGCCTGGAAGTCCTCTCGGCGTGGCACGAAAGCCGGGGTAGCGACCCCGCCGTCTAGAGGAAGAGCGGGCTCCTGATCCGTACCAGCTAGGCAAGGACCTAAGCCATGGCAACGAGGATCGGATGCTCTGGCATGCTCCGCTCGTCGCCTGTCGACTTCCACTCAACCGGTTGATGATGTACACATAGATGTACATGGAGGTGCCCCATGACGGCTCGTAGCGTGTCCATCGCACAGGCTCGTTCGTGCCTGCCCGACCTCGTCAAAGACGCGGAACTCGGCGCGGCCGTGGAGATCACGCGTCGAGGGAAGCCCGTGGCCATGCTGGTCTCCGCTGCGACCTACCACAGGCTGAGCGCCGAGCGACCCACCTTCACCCAGGCCCTGAACCGCTTCTTGGCCACCGCCGATCAGATCGGTCCGCCCCTGGAGCCCGAAGATCTCGAGGGCCTTCGCGACCCCACGCTCGGCCGAGACCTGGGCCTGTGACCGCCGGCTTCCTCCTCGACACCAACGTCTTGTCTGAACTGAACCGCGCGACCCCCGATCCGTCGCTGATCGCCCGGCTCACAGAGCACGAGAACGAGTTGGCGACCGCATCCGTCGTCTGGCATGAACTCGTGTTCGGCGCGTCGCGTCTACCCCCTTCACGCCAACGGTCGCGCCTCGAGCACTTCCTCGTCGAGGTGGTGGCTGCCACCGTGGCCGTCCTTCCCTACGATGCGGTCGCCGCCGACTGGCACGGGCGAGAGCGCGCACGTCTGATGCGCTCCGGGCGCACCCCATCGTTCGTCGACGGGCAGATCGCCGCCGTGGCCGCGGTCAACGGACTCGTGTTGGTGACCTACAACGTCCGGCACTTCGAGGGGTTCGACGGGGTGCGGGTGGAGCAGTGGCACGGGCGCGGTTCTTGAGCAAGGGGTTTTGAATCACCAGCCGCTGATCGAAGCCGACCAGCGTTTCTTGGGCGGCGACAAGACCCACGCTCATCCATGCAAATCAGGGAACAACACTCCACGATTGCAAGGTTGCGTCTCGACCCACCCTATCGATGCGGGTAACCGTCACCCTCCGCCTGCGCCTCTTCGGCCAACGCATCCAGCACTGC
>CAZTHV010000571.1:0-1564 GCA_964613165.1 uncultured Marmoricola sp. | reverse complement strand
GCGCGGCCTCGCCGCGCTCGGCCTCGCCCATCGGGCCGGCGCCGACCCGGCTTCCCCGGATGGCATTGCCCGCACCTGCCATCAGTTCGCCGCCTTGAGCAGGAGGCACAGGCCGACCACGCAGGCGAACCAGACCAGGCCGATCCCGATGGTGATCCGGTCCAGGTTGCGCTCGGCGACCGAGGACCCGCCCAGACCGCTGGACACGCCACCGCCGAACATGTCGGACAGACCGCCGCCGCGCCCCTTGTGCAACAGGACGAGCAGGATCAGCAGCAGGCTGGTGATGACGAGCAGCACCTCGAAGACGATGATCACGGCGGGAATCTTAACCGACGTACGTGTCAGAGCTATAGGACGGGCATGTTGTAGAAGCGGCAGATGCCGCCGAACTCCTCCGCCTGAAGGCTCGCGCCGCCGACGAGAGCGCCGTCGACGTCGGTCTGCTGCATGATGCCGGCGACGTTGGCGGCCTTGACCGAGCCGCCGTAGAGGATGCGGATGCCGGCCGCCGCCTCCTCGCCGTGGACCTCAGCGATCCGGGCTCGGATGGCGGCGCAGACCTCCTGGGCGTCCTCGGGAGTGGCCACCTCTCCGGTGCCGATCGCCCAGACCGGCTCGTAGGCGACCACCAGACCGGCGACCTGCTCGGCGGTGAAGCCGGCCAGTGAGCCGTCGACCTGGGCGAGGGTGTGCTCGACGTGGGTGCCGGCCTGGCGGATCTCCAGCCCCTCGCCGACGCAGACGATCGGCGTCATGCCGGCGGCAAGACTCTTGTGCGCCTTGGCGTTGACCAGCGCGTCGTCCTCGCCGTGGTACTCACGCCGCTCCGAGTGGCCCACCACCACGTAGCTGCAGCCCAGCTTGGCCAGCATGCGCGAGGAGATCTCCCCGGTGTAGGCGCCGTCGTCGTGGACGGAGACGTCCTGGGCGCCGTAGCGCAGCTGCAGCCGGTCGCCGTCGACCAGCGTCTGCACCGAGCGCAGATCGGTGAACGGCGGCACGACGACCACCTCGACCTTGCCGTAGTCGTGCTTCTTGTCGGTCAGGGTCAGCGCGAGCTTCTGGACGAGATGGACCGCCTCCTGGTGGTTGAGGTTCATCTTCCAGTTGCCCGCCATCAGCGGGGTGCGCGTCGTGCCCATGGTCTCCTCAGTTCAGTACGTCGATGCCGGGGAGGGACTTGCCCTCGAGGTACTCCAGGCTCGCGCCGCCGCCGGTGGAGATGTGCCCGAAGTCGTCGTCGGCGAAGCCGAGCTGCCGGACGGCCGCCGCGGAGTCGCCGCCGCCCACGACGGAGAGGCCGTCGACCTGGGTGAGCGCCTCGGCCACGGCACGCGTGCCGCCGGCGTACGCCGGGAACTCGAAGACGCCCATCGGGCCGTTCCAGAAGACGGTATGCGCGGCCCGGATCTCCGCGGCGAAGGCGGCGCTCGACTCCGGGCCGATGTCCAGCCCCATCTGGTCCTCGGGGATCGCGTCCACCGGCACGACCGTCGGCGGGGCGTCGGCGGCGAAGGCCGGCGCTACGACCACGTCGGTCGGCAGCACGATCCGGACGTCG
>CAZTHV010000570.1:0-1578 GCA_964613165.1 uncultured Marmoricola sp. | reverse complement strand
GGTGGTGCAGCAGCGCACCGACGGCGAGGGCGGCGAGATGACGTCCGAGGCGATCTGGGAGAGCTTCCAGGGCGAGTACCTCGCCCGCACCGAGCCGCTGCGGCTGAACTCGGTGCACACCTCGTCGGCCGCGGGTGAGAAGGACCGGCTCACCGTCAATGTGTACGTCGACGGCGAGGTCCAGGAGCTGCGGGGCACCGGCAACGGCCCGATCGCGGCGTTCGTGGACGCGATCAACGGCCTGCCGCAGAGCTTCGACGTCCGGGTCCTCGACTATGCGGAGCACGCGCTGTCGGCGGGTGGAGACGCGATCGCCGCGGCGTACGTCGAGTGCGCGGTCGGCGACGAGGTCCTCTGGGGTGCGGGCCTGGACGCCAACATCGTCACCGCCTCCCTCAAGGCCGTGATCTCGGCGGTGAACAGGGCCAGCTGAACGGTCCTGGCTGATCTCGGTTGCCTGGCTGAGGTAGATCTCCGGCACCTGGTGCTTGGGATCTACCTTCGTCGGGCGAGCGGCAGGGTCACGGTGAAGGTCGAGCCCATGCCGAGCTCGGAGTGGACCTCGATCCGTCCACCGTGGTTCTCCACGACCGACTTCACGATGGGCAGGCCGAGGCCGGTGCCCTGGATCGCGCGGCTCTGGTTGGTGTTGGCGCGGAAGAAGCGGTCGAAGAGCTGCGGCTGGTCGTGCTCGGCGATGCCGAGGCCGTGGTCGACGATCGACACCTGGCAGGCATCGCCGGGCAGGTCGACGGTGATCCGGGTGGTGATCCGGCCGCCGTCGGGGCTGAACTTGATCGCGTTGACGACCAGGTTCGACAGCGCCCGCTCGAGGAAGGCGGCGTCGCCGCGGACGCCGACCGGCTCGGCGGGCAGATGCTCCTCGAGGACGATCCCGCAGCGCGCCGCCACGGTCGCGGTGCCGGCGTACACGGTCTGCACGACGGCGCGGAGGTCGATCAGGTCGTCGCGTCGCGGTGGCCCGCCGCTCTCGAAGGTGGCGACCAGGAGCAGGTCGTCGACGAGGTCGAGGAGTCGGTGGCAGTTGCGGTCGATCACCCCGGTCAGCTGGCGCTGCTGCTCGCTGAGCGTCCCGGCCATGCCCTCGGACATCATCTCGATGCTGCCGAGGATGCTGGTCAACGGCGTACGCAGCTCGTGGCTCACCGTGGAGACGAAGTCGTCCTTGGTGCGGTCGAGGGCGCGGAGATGGTCGACGGCCGCCTGCTCACGCTCCAGTGCCTCCAGCAGCAGCTCCTGGTGGTGCCGGATCTCGGTGACGTCGCGGGCCACGAACAGGTAGCCGAGCGTGTAGCCGCCGGCGTCGCGCACCACGCTGCGGGTCATCGCGACGGTCAGGCTGTCGCCGCCGGCGGGCACGAAGACCCAGTCCTCGGTGTCCGGAGCGCCACCGTCGGCAAGATCGGCGACGACCGCCTCGAACGAGGGGGGCATGTCCAGCTCCGCGGCCCGGACGGCCACCTCGTCGGGGTCGAGGAAGTCGGTGAGGACGTGGGTGGCGGCTTCGACCGGGTCCAGGCCGAGCACCGCCTGGGCACCGACGTTCCACAGCGTGAT
>CAZTHV010000569.1:0-1581 GCA_964613165.1 uncultured Marmoricola sp. | reverse complement strand
GCGCCGAACTCCGCCTCCAGCGCGGCGACCAGCGCGGTCATCGGCTCCTTCACATGCTCGGTGTAGGCGTCCTTGTGCGCCTCCCAGAAGGACCGGGTGTTGTCCATCTCGAGGTCGTCGTAGAAGTCCAGCGCGGCCTCGGGGAAGCCGGCGAAGAGGACGTCCGAGGCTTCGTGGCGGGTCATCGCGAGCTCGTCGGTGCGAGATGCCGGTGTCGGTACTGGAGCATGGCCTCGGTCAGCATACGCGGGCCCGTGCTCGGGCCGTCGGAGCCGTCGCGAGCCGGTGACGTAGGGTCCGTCCTGACTCGTTCTCGGTGGTCGAGTCCGCCGGGGACGGGCATGGCTCATGGTGCTCTGTCTCGGGGGTTTTTCGATGGTGCGAACGTTCGCCGTGCTCTGTGGGCTCGTCCTGACCGTGACGTTGCTGCCGATGATCGGCCCGGTCGTCGCGCCCGCCGCGGCGGCGGCACGCGCGCTGGATCGGCAGACCGCAACGCTCACCACCAGCATCGGCGGCATGCCGACCACGTCGGATCCCGGCCGCCGGATCCGGCGGGCCGAGGTGGAGGTGGTTCACCGGCGGAGCCAGCCCGGTGTGCACGTCAGCGCCGCGGTGACCCTGATGGGGGTCCCGGGAGGCAATCCCGACAGCGAGCTCGTGGTCGGCGTGGGCTGGCTGTCGGGCAGCACCTGCGAGGTCGCGGCCACGGCGTCGCTCCGAGCCTGGGCAGCGGACGGCGATGCCGTGCGCCGTCCCGGCCAGGTCCATCCCGCCCCGTCACGGCTGTGGGACTGTGCCCTCGTCCTGGTCGAGGGCGTCGGCGCGAGCCAGGGCCAGTACTACGACGCGATGGTGGGCAGGCTGAGCAACCGCTACGTCGAGTCGCGACCGGCGATCAGCCGGGTCGAGGTGCTGGGCAAGAAGCAGGCCAGGCTGCGGCTGGTGCGCGGAGCGACCCAGCACCCCACCGTGGCCGTCACCAACACCGGCGGACTCACGGCACGAGACGTCGTGATCACCGGAGCGGGCAAGGGCGTTCGGGTCAAGCGGACCGTGGTCGGCACCGTCGGGCCAGGCGTCACGGTGTCGGTCCAGGTGCCGATCACGCTGAAGGGCAAGGCGAAGCGCACCAAGGTGAGGCTGACCGTCCGCGACAGTGGTGCCGGCGGAGTCACCCGGGTGGTTCCGGTACGCCGGATACAGCCGCCATCGCGCCCTGCGGCGGGCAAGTGGCGCAGCGCGGACAAGACCTTCACGTTCCGGGTCAAGAACGGCGCGATCACCGAGTTCCGTGGGGTGAACATGCGGATGAGATGCGCCTCGCCAGGCAGCTTCCCGACGTACCGCAACGTCTCGTTGACCTTCCCGCGCACGAAGGTTCCCCGGCACGGAATCCTCGGCGCATCGCGACGATACGAGAAGGGCGACGTGCGGTACGGCGCCCATCTGGTCGGCAAGATCTCCGGGAAGCGGATGGTCTCGGGGAAGTTCCGCTACGTCACCGGCCCGTGCTCGGTGAACGAAGGCTTCACCGCGAAGCGGATCGGCCGCTGAGGCTGGACCCGGGACACGCCAGGG
>CAZTHV010000568.1:768-1584 GCA_964613165.1 uncultured Marmoricola sp. | reverse complement strand
AAGCACTTCTTCGATCTGGTCGGCCAGAACGCACTGGTCGACACCCCGGTGCTGCTGGCCGCCACCGGCGGCAGCGAGCGCCATGCGCTGGTCATCGATCACCAGCTGCGCCCGCTGTTCAGCTTCTTCCAGGCGCTGACCCTGCCCATCGGCGTGTACGCCGCCGAGGCCGACTTCCACGACTACCGCATCGCCAGCGCGGCGCTGCAGGCGCGCGTCGAGCTGGCCGCCGAACGGGCCGCCCAGGTGCTGCGCGGCGCGACCGACCGGCGCGCCGCCACGCTGCGCAAGATCGCCTGACGAGCCGAGCGGGAAGACGACCATGAGCCTGAATCAGCAACCCACCCTCCTCAAACCGCTGCAGACCGCGCGCCGCCTCGCCGCCCAGTTCGCCGAGACCGCGGTGGAGCGCGACGCCCGTGGCGGCACGCCGAAGGCCGAGCGCGACGCGCTGCGCGCCCGCGGCCTGCTGGCGCTGGCGATCCCCACCCAGTTCGGCGGCATCGGCGCCAGCTGGAGCGAGATCTTCGAGGTGAACCGCGAGTTCGCCCGGGTCGACAGCTCCATCGCCCACGTCTTCGGCTTCCAGCACCTGATGCTGGCCACCGTGCGCCTGTTCGCCCGCCCCGAGCAGTGGCAACCCTGGTTCGAGCAGACCGCGCGCAAGAACTGGTTCTGGGGCAACGCCCTGAACCCGCTGGATACCCGCACCGTGGTCAGGAAGTTCGACGGCTGGCGCGAGTTCTCCGGCAAGAAGAGCTTCTGCTCCGGCGCCAGCGACTCGGAAATGCTGATCGCCTCGGCGGTCGACGAAAG
>CAZTHV010000568.1:0-758 GCA_964613165.1 uncultured Marmoricola sp. | reverse complement strand
CACCGGTCGACGGAGGCTTCGTCTTCAGTGGCGAAAAGAGCTTTTGCTCCGGCGCGCTCGACGCCGACCGGTTGCTGGTATCGGCCATCGACCCGGCGCGCGACGGCGCATTGCTGATCGCCGTGATCCCGGCACAGCGCGAAGGCATCGTGCTGCGCGATGACTGGGACAACATCGGCCAGCGCCAGACCGACAGCGGCAGCGCCACCTTCGAGCGGGTGCGGGTCGAGCACGGCGAGCTGCTGCTCGATCCGGGCCCGCTGAGCACGCCGTTCGCCTGCCTGCGCCCGCTGATCGCCCAGCTGCACTTCGCCAACCTGTTCCTCGGCATCGCCGAAGGCGCCTTCGAGGAGGCGCGCCAGTACAGCCTCAAGGAGAGCCGCCCCTGGTTCCGCTCCAGCGCCCGCCACAGCAGCGAGGACCCGTACATCCTGCGCCACTACGGCGAGTTCTGGGTCGGCCTGGAGAGCGTGCGCCTGCTGATCGAGCGCGCCGCCGCCCAGCTCGACGAGGCCTGGAGCAAGGAGCACGCGCTGAGCACCGAGGAACGCGCCCAGCTGGCGCTGGCCATCGGCACCGCCAAGGTGGCCGCCACCCGCCACGGGCTCGATCTGTGCAACCGGCTGTTCGAAGTCACCGGCGCGCGCGCCACCCACGCCTCGCTGCGCCTGGACCGCTTCTGGCGCAACCTGCGCACCCAGACCCTGCACGACCCCGTGGACTACAAGAAGATCGAGGTCGGCGCGTACTTCCTGCGC
>CAZTHV010000567.1:0-1593 GCA_964613165.1 uncultured Marmoricola sp. | reverse complement strand
GTACAGGACCATGCTCGTGCCGATGACCGGGTTGAGAGCCTTCTCGGCCAGGCGGGTGACGGTGCTGGAGCCGGGGGTCCTCATGATGTCCCAGACCAGCACCTGGTGGTACGCCTTGACCAGCGGGTTGTCGTCGTTGTCCACGCCGACGGCGCACTTGAGCCACCAGTACGGCGTGTGCAGGCCGTGCGCATGTGCCTTCCCCGCGAACTCCATGCCGGCGTTGACCACCTTCCACTTCAACTCGTGGTCGGTGTAGATCCGGATGTGGCCGCCGGGAGTGTTGTGGTAGTCCGCGGAGAGCCGCCAGCTGACGACCTCGGGCAGCCACCTCGGCACGGTGATCGCCATGGTGCCGCCGGGCCGGAGCACCCGGACCAGCTCGGTGATCGCCCGGTGGTCGTCGTGGATGTGCTCGAGCACCTCCGAGGCCACCACCCGGTCGAACTCTCCGTCGGCGAAGGGCAGGTCGAGGGCATCGCCCTCCTTGATGTCGGCCTGGGCGCCCTCGGGAGCCTCGCCGGCCTCCTTCATCGCGCCGAAGAGCTCCAGCACGCCGGCCAGCTCGTCGGCGTCCTGGTCGAAGGCGATCACGTCGGCGCCGCGGCGGTACATCTCGAACGCGTGCCGGCCGGCGCCGCAGCCCATGTCGATCACCCGGTCGCCCGGCCGCAGCCCGAGCCTGTCGAAGTCGACGGTCAGCATCAGTGGCGCTCCTTCTCGAAGTCCTCGATCACTCGCTCGTACGCCGCCGCGGTGGCCCTGGCGACCGCCTGCCAGCTGAACAGCTCCCGGGCCCGCTCCCGGCCGGCATGGCCCATCCGGGCCCGGCGCTCGGGGTCGTCGAGCAAGGCGGCGATACCGGTGGTCAGCTCACCCACGTCGCCGGGGGTGACCAGGTCGGCGCAGAGCCCGTCGGGGCCGACGACCTCGGGGATCGCGCCGGCGCGGCTGACCACCAGCGGGGTCTCGCAGGCCATCAGCTCGGCGGTGGGCAGCGAGAAGCCCTCGTAGAGCGAGGGCACCACCGCGATCTCCGCCGAGCCCATCACCCGGACCAGCTCCTCGTCGCTGATCCCGCTGACGAAGCCGACGTGGTCGCCGATGCCGAGCTCCTCGATCAGCTTCTCGGTGCGGCCGCCCGGGGTCGGCCTGGTGACCAGCAGCAGCTCGACCTCGCGCTCGGTGCGCAGCTTGGCGAAGGCCTCCAGCAAGGTGGCGATGCCCTTCATCGGGGCGTCCGCGCTGGCCATCGCCACCAGCCGGCCGGGCACCCGCGGCTCGGTGGGCGGGACGAAGCAGTCGTCGACGCCGAGCGGGATCACCTGCATCCTCGACAGGTCCGCCCGGAAGTCCTTCGCCGCGTCGCGCTTGGAGGACTCCGAGGGCAGCAGGATCCACCGGGCCCGGCGTACGACGGCGCCCTGCATCCGCAGGAAGCCGTACCACCGGCGCAGCGAGAGCCTCTTGCGCAGCGTCGGCGCGGCCGCGATGTCCACGCGCCGGTCGAAGGTGATCGGGTGGTGCAGGGTGGTGATCACCGGCAGGCCCAGTTCGGACTCGACCTTGGCGATGCCGTGGGCGAGCACCTGG
>CAZTHV010000566.1:0-1602 GCA_964613165.1 uncultured Marmoricola sp. | reverse complement strand
CCGACCCGGTGATGAAGACCCCGAGCCAGCCGATAACCGGCGAGAGCAGCGGGAACAAGGTTCCGACCCCGGCGAGAGCATGCCCGATGGTGGTCGAGCCTCCAGAGAAGTTTGCGATGTAGGCGACGACCATGATGAGCAGGATGAGCACGATCGGCTGCCAGAGCGTCTTCACCGCGGCCATCGAGTAGCCGCGCTCCCGCATCCCCGCGGAGAAGGTCTCGAACTGCTTGTCCAGCTCCTCCTTCTTCTTCTTGCCCATGGCGCGACGCATGTTGTCCGCGGCGCCCAGTGAGAAGCCGGCGAGCGCCTGCGCGATCGCCATCACCTGCTCCTGGTAGACGATCAGTCCGTAGGTCTCCCCCAGCACCGGCTCCAGCGCCTCGGCCAGCTCGGGGTGGATCGGCTCGATCGGCTCCCGGCCGTTCTTGCGGCGGGCGTACTTGTTGTGCGAGTCCGCGCCCATCGGGCCGGGCCGGTAGAGCGCGGAGACGGCGGTGATGTCGGCGAAGACGTCGGGCTGCATCGAGCGCAGCAGGGCCCGCATGCCGCCACCATCGAGCTGGAAGACGCCCAGCGTGTCGCCGCGGCCCATCAGCTCGTAGGTCGCCCGGTCGTCGAAGGGCAGCTCCTCCAGGACGATCCGCTCGCCCCGGTTGCCCTCGACGTTGGCCACGGCGTTGTCGAGGATGTGCAGGTTGGACAGGCCCAGGAAGTCCATCTTCACCAGGCCGAGCGACTCGCACATCGGGTAGTCGAACTGGGTGATGATCGCGCCGTCCTGAGGACGCGCCATGATCGGCACGATGTCCAGCAGCGGCTCGCTGGACATGATCACGCCGGCCGCGTGCACGCCCCAGTTGCGGATCTGACCCTCCAGCCCCTTGGCGGTGGCGTAGATCCGGCGGACGTCGGCGTCCTTATCGTGCAGCTCTCGGAACTCGCCGGCCTCGGCGTACCGCTTGTGCTCGGGGTCGAACAGGCCGGGCAGCGAGACGCTCTTGCCCATCACGTCCGGCGGCAGCGCCTTGGTGATCCGGTCGCCCATCGCGAAGTCGTAGTCGAGCACCCGCGCGGCGTCCTTGATCGCCGCCTTGGCCTTGAGCCGGCCGAAGGTGGCGATCTGGGCGACCCGCTCGGCGCCGTACTTCTCGGTGACGTAGGCGATCACCTCGCCGCGGCGGTGGTCGTCGAAGTCGATGTCGAAGTCGGGCATCGACGGACGCTCGGGGTTGAGGAACCGCTCGAAGAAGAGCCCGTGCTCCAGCGGGCACAGGTCGGTGATGCCCAGCGAGTACGCCGCGATCGAGCCGGCGCCGGAGCCGCGGCCCGGGCCCACCCGGATGCCGTTGCGCTTGGCCCAGTTGATGAAGTCGGCGACCACCAGGTAGTAGCCGCAGTAGCCCTTGGCGCGAATCACGCCGAGCTCCAGCTCGACGCGGTCGCGGACCTCCTGGTCGAGCCGATCGCCGGGGTAGCGGGCCTCGATGCCGCGCCAGACCTCCTTGACGAACCAGGACTCCTCGCTCTCCCCCGCCGGGACGTCGGCGCGCGCCATGTAGCCGCCGGTCGACTCGGTGAACTCGACGTCGCAGCGCTCGG
>CAZTHV010000565.1:0-1619 GCA_964613165.1 uncultured Marmoricola sp. | reverse complement strand
ATTTAATCCCAGTGCCATGAGTCCTTTTTTATTGGTTTCTGATACGGAGATAATATGACTTGTATTTTCTGCTAAACATTGCAGCTCCTTTTTCCGTTCACTATGAGCAACAGCATATCCGGATTCGCCTGAAGCAATCACAAAAGGAATGGAATGTTTTTGAACATAAGAAAGACCAGGCAGGGCATTAGATAAAAAATGGGCATATATTATATCGGGCTTAACCGGCAAACGGATCAGGCATCTGTACACGGCCTTAGCCATGAGATACCGGCTCCATGCGCCGGTATCTAAACCCAGAATCTTCCTGTTGCTAAAAGAAAAATACAGGGGTCTGTACACTTTACATCTTTCCTTGCCATACCCTCCTATAAATTTTGATTTCAACAAATGGTGCATTCTGAAAGGTGCGATTACTGTAATTTGATGATAATGGCTTAATTCCTGAATCAGGTTATAAACAAATACGCCTTTGTTTGGAATCCTGTCAGAAGGATAATTATCCGAAAGAATTACCAGTTCCATTTAGTTTTGTTTTTTCTGGTTTTTGATGCAAGATATGAAAGATATGTCTGTATTTGCGTGCCAACATACTTCTGTCTACACATTATCTTCATGAGTAGCTAATAAATAAGGAAGAATCAAAAACTGCATGTAGGCAAAAGTGCTCAAATACCAACGGGAAGTAAGAGAGGTAATACAAGCTATGCTTACTACCAGGATCAAAATTACCTTTTTATCTCTCGACCAGTTTTTGTTGAAAACCTGTTTAAAAAGTAATCTGAATAAAGCAAAATAAATCATGAAACCCAATAACCCGAAACTTACCAGCATATCCACCCAGTCGTTATGCGATACATGAACGGAATGCAAGCGGGAGGCATTATAACCAAAACCAAACAAATAGCGGATCAGGTTATCTGCATCGTACCATACTTTTAATAAGGTTTCAACCAGCATATCTCTTCCTGACGACTCTCCCTGTAACATTCCTTGCATCCGTTCTATCAAAAACTGGTTTTGTGCATACAAATTGTATCCGAAATAGCTCACACCAAAGAGTAAAACAGCGGAGAAAATATATCTTTTAATTTTTGATTTGCTTTCAGAAGTATATATATATTCAAATACAAATAGTGCCAGCGCTACAATGCCACACAAAATAGCGGCCCTCTTAGCACTTTGAATCATAAAAAACCAAATAATCATTAAAAATAATAATGAAAACAACTTTTTTTTGAAGAAAAATACAAAAGGCAGCAATCCGATAAACATATATATGGTATTGTCAACTACATCTTCGTTCATTTCTTCCAATCGAAGTTCATGTATAGAGCGAATAAACTTCACCACTAAAACTGGCAGCAGAAATAAAAAAAATGCAATCAGATGGTTGCGGGTTAAAATCCCTTTCTCTGAAAAATAATAAAAAGGGAAAAAAGGCAGAAAGTTGAGCAACACCATTTTAATAAGACCGTACTGGGTATAATCATCGTAAAGCAAAAAATAAAATAAGTTCATTATAGTAAAAAGCAACCAGACTGTCATAAAGCCGGTAAACTTTTTTTTACTGAGCAGCATTTTAATAAGGTAATAGAACGAAATACCAAAAATGAAGA
>CAZTHV010000564.1:0-1619 GCA_964613165.1 uncultured Marmoricola sp. | reverse complement strand
CGGCAACACGACGCTCGAGATCACCTGGACCGTCCTCCCGATCGTGATCCTCGTGATCATCGCGATCCCGACCGTCAGGACGATCTTCGAGACGCAGAAGCCGGCCCCCTCCGACGCCGTCGAGGTGCAGGTCATCGGCCACCAGTGGTGGTGGGAATTCCGGTACCCGCAGTACGGGTTCTCCACGGCCAACGAGATGTACATCCCGCGCGGCCGGGCCGTCAGCCTCACCCTCGAGACCAAGGACGTCCTGCACTCCTTCTGGGTCCCGCAGATGGGCGGCAAGCGCGATCTCATCTCGAATCGCACCAACCGGCTCTGGTTCACGCCCAAGGAAGAGATCGGCACGGCGGTCTGGAACGGCTTCTGCACCGAGTACTGCGGCACCTCGCACGCCAACATGAAGTTCCGCCTCTATACGGTGAGCGAGGACGAGTTCGCGGCCTGGGTCGAGGGGCAGAACGCTCCCGCCATCTTCAATACCGCGGCGGCGGCCAGCACTGTCTCCACCGCCGGTGATGTCCAGCCGACCCCCGAGGCCCCGGCCGGCGGCTGGTACTTCCCCGCCGAGATGCTCCCGGTTTCGTCCAAGCCCCAGACACCGGTGCCGGGCACCCTCGGCTACGAAGACGCCCTCCTCGGCCAGGGCGATCCGGCCAACGGCCAGGCGCTCTTCTCGCGCACCTGCATCGGCTGTCACGCCATCAAGGGGGTTCCGGGTGCCGTCTCGCCCATCGGCCCCAACCTCACGCACCTCGGCACCCGGCACACCATCGCCTCGGGCCTCTTCCCCAACGACGCCGCTCACCTGGCGCGCTGGATCAAGAACGCTCCGGCGATGAAGCCCGGCGCGCAGATGAACGCCTGGGGCGCCGGCCAGTACGACGCCTTCGGCAAGCGCACCGTGACCATGGGCGGCATGACCGACGCCGAGATCGCCGATCTCGTGGCCTACCTTCAGGCGCTGAAGTAGGCGCCCGCAACCCTGACGACACCGATGGCTACTGCCGCCTCCGCGCCGCCGCACGCGGCCGCGCCCGCCGAGTCTTCGAGCGGGATCTGGAGCTGGATCACCACCGTCGATCACAAGCGGATCGGCCAGCTCTACCTGTACACCGCGATGTTCTTCTTCCTCTGGGGAGGCATCGAAGCCGCGATCATCCGCGCACAGCTCGCCAAGCCGAACATGGGGCTCGTGAGTGCCGATTTCTACAATCAGCTCTTCACGATGCACGGCACCACGATGGTCTTCTTCATGGGGATGCCGATTCTCATTGGCATCGGCAACTACATGATCCCGCTGATGCTAGGCGCCCGCGACATGGCGTTCCCGCGGCTCAATGCGTTCGGGTTTTGGATCACCCTCTTTGGCGGGTTGCTCGTTTATCTCAGCTTCATTACTGGCGCCGCGCCGGCGATTGGGTGGTTCGCCTACGCTCCGCTTACCGAGCGGACGTTCGATCGGGGGCCGGCGACCGATTTTTGGGCCCTGGGGCTCATCATCAGCGGCATCGGCACCATCGGGGCGGCGGTCAACTTCATCGCGACGATTCTCGGCATGCGGGCGCCGGGGATGACCTTGCCCTGACCCACGGAGAGGCTGAAGGCCGCATCGGCGA
>CAZTHV010000563.1:0-1620 GCA_964613165.1 uncultured Marmoricola sp. | reverse complement strand
TTATTATCATTATTATTATTACTCTATTATTACTCCTATTACTCTATTATTATTATTTTTTAAATGCCCTGGGCTGTAAAGGGCCCTGGGCTAAAAAATAAGATAAAAGAGACTTTATTTAATTAAAAGTTTTTTAAAAAGCGATTAAAATAATTCCTCTGCACTCTGGGAAGCCGCTTTAGCCAAAGTGCCACTGAAGCAGACTGCATTGAATCGCTGGAGAGCAATAGACAGTCGCTGCCACAGAAAAGATTTTTCGCGCTTATCACCAGTAATGGCGCTGGTCCTCCTGCCTATTTCGTCAATAAAGTCTGATGCGAGAGAGTTGATGGGCCCCAGGGTCTCAAAGGCAATAGGCATGAAGATATAGTTGCCAGAGATTTCGGCATACTTCAGAGTTTTCCTATTAGCCGCGGCCTCTGCTGCAGCACCAGCAGCAGCGCAAGAAAGGCCGAGATTGCTTACTGAGAAAGTGTCCGTAACAGTGACGTCCCAGCTAACACACTTCCCCTCTGCCCATGGAATTTGAGAGACACCGTCTGGACGTTTACCATCAGTGCGGATCAATCCCAGGGGCTCTTTAATGGCTGGGATATTCGCTCGACTCAGGGCGCGCCAGATCAAGTCGTTTATGAACTGATGTCTGCTGATTCTGCCGGCACTACGCTTGCACGACAGGCCGTGAATGCCTAACGCATTGACTGAGACACCACAAATGCAGTTGTGTGGCTCACATAAGGTAGTGCCCAGACGAAGACCGGCCGCGACTCTGACTGCTTCGTCGTCCAGACGGGGGCCGCATGATGAGATTGGTAAAGCCTTGATCCAGTCTCCACTATGGGGGGCCGACACTGCGAGCAGCCGCGCCTTTTCTTGTGGCAAAAGTGGCTTCGCCAGGAGTTCCGTGTGCAAAGCAGTAGTGACCTTTGAGTCCCAAGCCTTCATGCTATTAGCCATCATACCGATTGGAGGTTCGGATGTGGACAGAGCAGTCCAAATGCCCTGAATCCTGGATATCTCCAAGTCGGGAATTTGAAAGAATCCGGAAAGGATTGAATCCTGTAGAACGCCAGTCCCCGCGGCTGAAGCCAAAAAGGCAGAAGGTGCCAGCGACGAGACAGAGCGTATACCCAATCCTCCGTAGCATATTGGCAGGCTAGCCTGAATCCATTGAGCTTCGTTAACATTAATATTAACGATGCTACTGAGCGACTTTCGCATGATGGAATCATAATTCTGCAATGCTGGATGACCCGCACATGGAGAGGCACGCAATAAGAATATGAGTTTTGAAGAACCTACACAGCTCCGCAATATCGTTAGAGCGTCGTGTGCGGAGATGAGCTTCAACCGGCTCGCGGCTCTCTCTAGTTTAGAGCACTGAGTATTGAGAGCCAAATCCATAGCTTGACCCGTCTGCAATGGAGCTCCAAGTAGACTGGCTTCGACAGGCTTTACACGAATGAATGAATTGATGGCCGGAAAGTTACTGTCGGATCGAGTGGTAATGAGCTCACATTTATTTATATTCAGGCTTAGCCCCAAAGCCTTTCCCGCAACCATCAGCCTTGAGATATCATCCGCCACAGTAGACTCAACCCCGCCCACAGTTATGTCGTC
>CAZTHV010000562.1:0-1635 GCA_964613165.1 uncultured Marmoricola sp. | reverse complement strand
CCGGTCAAGCCAGCCAGAGACGTCGACCTGTCACCCCAACCCGTAAGCCGGAAGCACTAGAACACGTTCCACTACAGTCGAGACCATGAGGACGACCGCGGCGATCGTGGAGAGGCAGGGCGCGGACTTCGCCCTGAGCGAGCTGGAGCTCGACGAGCCCCGTGAGGACGAGGTACTGGTGCGGATGGTCGCGACCGGCCTCTGCCACACCGACATCACCCTCAAGGGCTTCCTGCCTCCCGAGATGTTCCCCAACATCTTCGGCCACGAGGGCGCCGGCGTCGTCGAGCAGGTCGGCAGCGCGGTCACCGGCATCGAGGCCGGCGACCACGTCATCCTCAGCTTCCGCTCCTGCCGGGCGTGCGCGAGCTGCAAGGCCGGCCTGGTCGGCTACTGCGACTCCACCCTGCTGCTCAACTACCTGGGCATGCGCATGGACGGCTCGATCACCTACTCCCGCGAGGGCTCGCCGGTCTTCGGGTCGTTCTTCGGCCAGTCCAGCCTCTCCGCGCACGCCCTCGCCTACGCCGACAACTGCGTCGTGGTGGACAGGTCGCTGGACCTGACCAGGCTCGCGCCGTACGGCTGCGGCTTCCAGACCGGCGCCGGCACCGTGCTCAACGTGCTCCGGCCCGGGCCGGCCGACAGCCTGGTGGTGTACGGCGTCGGCGCAGTCGGCCTGGCCGCCCTGGCCGCGGCGAAGTGCGCCGGCACCGGCACGGTGATCGCGGTCGACCCACTCGCCAGCCGTCGCGCGGCCGCCGAGCGGTACGGCGCGCGGACCCTCGACCCCGGTGAGGGCGGCGCCATCGTGGAGCGGGTCAAGGAGCTCACCGGCGGCGGCGCGACGTACGGCATCGACACGACCGCCATCCCCGGGGTGGTCAAGCAGGCCCAGCAGTCCCTGGCCGTGCGCGGCACCCTGGTCGCCCTGGGTCTGGGCGCTGAGGAGTACCCCATCGACGCGGTCGACCTGCTGCAGAGCGGCAAGGTGATCAGGTCCTCGGTCGAGGGCGACGCCGACCCGCAGGAGATGGTGCCGCGGCTGATCGCCATGAACGCCGCCGGTGACTTCGACGTGGACCACCTGATCACGACGTACCCGGTCGAGCAGATCAACACCGCGGTCGCCGACGTGCTCGCCGGCACGGTGGTCAAGCCGGTCCTGGTGTGGTGACCCACGAGTAGTCTCGCGCCATGAGGTTGCGACTGACCGAGGACGAGGCCGCCTTCCGCGAGGAGATGCGGACCTTCTTCACCACCCAGATCCCGCAGGAGGTGCGCGACACCGTCGCCGCGGGACGCCATGTCGGCAAGGACGACTACGTCACCACGCAGCGGATCCTCAATGCCGCCGGGCTCGCCGTGCCGAACTGGCCCGTCGAGTGGGGCGGTCGCGACTGGACCCCGCTGCAGCGGCACATCTGGCACGAGGAGATGCAGCTGGCCTGCGTGCCGCAGCCGCTGGCGTTCAACGCCAGCATGATCGGGCCGGTGATCGCCCACTTCGGCTCGCAGGAGCTGAAGGAGCGGTTCCTGCCACCGACGGCCAACCTCGACATTTGGTGGTGCCAGGGCTTCTCCGAGCCCAACTCCGGCTCCGACCTCGCCTCGCTGAGCACCCGCGCCGAGAGG
>CAZTHV010000561.1:0-1646 GCA_964613165.1 uncultured Marmoricola sp. | reverse complement strand
TGGTGGCACCCTCCCGCCGCTTGCAGAACGAGGCGAAGTCGTGCTCGCCGAGCAGCCGCTCGGCCGCCCGGTTCATCGCACTCTCGTCGAGGGGCCGGGGCCAGGTCAGGACGTGGCGGCGGGCCAGCGGGTCGACCGCGGCGGCGCTGTCGGCGACCCGGTAGGCGTACCGCCGCCAGAGCGCGGAGAACCGCGCGTCGAAGCCATCCGGGGCCTCCGCGATCCGGTGCAGCCGGACGTCACCGGGCAGGACGCCGTTGAGCCGCCGCAGCAGCGCGTCGGGCGGCGGGTCGGTGCTCCGGCCGGCGGCCGCGACCAGGGCCGCCTCGTCGAGGTCCACGTGCGCCACCTGGCCGCGCGCGTGGACGCCGGTGTCGGTCCGCCCCGCGACCGTCAGCGTCGTCCCGCTGGCCCGCAGCACCGTGTCCAGTGCCGCCTCCAGCTCCCCCTGGACCGTCCGCAGCTCCGGCTGCCGCGCCCACCCGTGGAAGTCCGTGCCGTCATAGGCCAGGTCGAGTCGGAGCCGCACCCGCCCAGTCTTCCAGGCCGATCGCCCCACCGAGCGCCCGGGAACGGCGACGGCCCGCCATCCACGTGGGATGACGGGCCGTCGATGCGCTGGACCGCTCAGGCCTCGGGGGTCTCCTCGCCCTCGGCGGCCGGCTCCTCGGGAGCGGCCTCCTCAGCAGCCTCCGCGGCCTCGACAGTCTCGGGAGCCTCCTCGGCAGCCTCAGCCTCGGCTGGGGCCTCCTCGGCCTCCTCCACGACGTCCTCGGCGGGAGCGACCTCGGGCTCGCCCTTCTCAGCCTTCTCGGCCTTGGGCGCGGCCTTGGCCTTGGGCGCGTACGGCTCGGTCACCCGCTGGATGACCGCCATAGGGGCGTTGTCGCCCTTGCGCGGACCGATCTTGGTGATCCGGGTGTAGCCACCGGGCCGCTCGGCGTAGGTCGGCGCGATCTCGGTGAAGAGCGCGTGCACGACCGACTTGTCGCGGATGGTCTTGAGGACCTCGCGGCGGTTGTGCAGGCTCTCGGTGGTGCCGAGGGGGGCCTTCTTCGCCTTGGTGATCAGCTTCTCCGCGACCGGGCGCAGCACCCGCGCCTTGGCCTCGGTGGTGGTGATCCGGCCGTGCTCGAACAGCGCCGTGGCGAGGTTGGAGACGATCAGCCGCTGGTGGGCCGGGCCGCCGCCGAGGCGGGTGCCCTTCTTGGGAGCAGGCATTGCTTCTCTCGTTTCTCCCCGGCCGTATCAGGTACCGGAGTAGATGTGGTGAATCGGGTCAGTACTGCTCGTCTTCGGTGTAGGACGTGTCGTCGTCCTCGTCGTACGCCGCGAGGGCGGCGGACGGGTCGAAGCCCGGGGCACTGTCCTTGAGCCCAAGGCCCATCTCGTGCAGCTTCGCCTTGACCTCGTCGATCGACTTGGCGCCGAAGTTGCGGATGTCGAGCAGGTCCTGCTCAGAGCGCGCGACCAGCTCGCCCACAGTGTGGATGCCCTCGCGCTTGAGGCAGTTGTACGACCGGACGGTCAGGCTCAGGTCCTCCACCGGCATGGCGAGATCCTGGGCCAGCTGCTCGTCGACCGGCGACGGGCCGATGTCGATGCCCTCGGCCTCGACGTTGAGCTCCCGGGCCAGGCCGAAGAGC
>CAZTHV010000560.1:0-1646 GCA_964613165.1 uncultured Marmoricola sp. | reverse complement strand
TTGGTCGCCGCCGACAGGAACTGGTTGATCAGGTAGCCCTCCGACCCCATGATCTCGACCGCGTCGTACCCGGCCCGCTTGGCCAGCCCGGCCGCGCGGGCGAAGTCATCGACGGTCCGCTCGACCCCGCGGGTGGAGAGCGCGCTCGGCTTGAACGGGTTGATCGGCGCCTTGATCGCGCTGGCCGAGACCGACCACGGCACGTAGGAGTAGCGGCCGGCGTGCAGCACCTGCAGCGCGATCGCGCCACCCTCCTCGTGCACCGCCTCGGTGACCTGCCTGTGCCGCTCGGCGTGGAGCCGGGTGGACATCTCACTGGCGAAGGGCTTGAGCCAGCCGCGCTTGTTGGGCGCGTAGCCCCCGGTGACGATCAGCCCGACGCCGCCGGCCGCGCGGGCGCGGTAGTACGCCGTCAGCTTGGGGATGTCCCAGAAGAAGTCCTCCAGACCGGTGTGCATCGAGCCCATCACCGCGCGGTTGCGCAGGGTCAGGTCGCCGAGGGTGATCGGCTCCAGCAGGTTCGGGTAGCGGGGCCTGCTCATGCGTGTGCCTCCAGATACTCGGTGAGCCAGGAGATCCAGAAGGTCTCCTGCAGGATGCCGCCGCGCAGGACCAGGTAGATGTCCAGGTCCTGTCCATCGAGCCGGTCGGGGTCGGGGTAGTCGCGGGCGGCGAGACCCTCGTAGTGAGCCAGTCGCACCCGGTGGTCGGCGATGCGCCGCTCGATGTCGGCCAGGAGCGCCTTCCGATCGCCGTACGACGCCGCGCGCATCTTCACCGCGATGTCGCTGCGGAACGGCGCACGCGTGGTGGGCTCGGCGATCCACTCCGCGAGCGCCCTCTCGCCGAGCCGGGTCACGGCGTACTCGCGCTTCTCCGGCCGGCCGGACTGCTCGATCACGCGGACGCTGACCCAGCCGGACTCCTCCATCCGGCGCAGCACCCGGTAGATCTGCTGGTGGGTGGCGCTCCAGAAGAACCCGATGGAGCGGTCGAAGCGGCGGGCCAGCTCCAGCCCGGCCGCGGGCCGCTCTCGCAGCGAGACCAGCAACGCGTGCTCCAGGGCCATGCCGCGACTGTGCCGCACCCCGCCCCACCTATGCAACTAGTTGCATAGGTGGCCTCGGTCACGCTGACAGTGGATCTGTCATGATCTGCGCCATGAGCGAGCGCAGCGAGCGAACAGTTCAGGACAGCGTCCCGCGTGCCTCCTGCGCGCCCGCAGCGCTGTGCCTGGATGGGCGGCGAGGACGCGCATGAGCTTGGAACTCGGCCGGGGGACCGGTCCGCTCAAGGGCATCAAGGTCGTCGAGATCGCCGGCATCGGCCCCAGCCCGCACGCGTGCATGCTGCTGGCCGACCTCGGCGCCGACGTGATCCGCATCGAGCGGCCCGGCGGTCAGCTGCTCACCGGCGGCAAGAGCGACCTGCTCAACCGGGGACGACCCAGTGTGGCGCTCAACCTCAAGGACCCCGCGGCCGTGCAGACGGTGCTCCGGCTGGTCGAGGACGCCGACGTGCTGGTCGAGGGGATGCGCCCCGGCGTCACCGAGCGGATGGGCATCGGCCCCGACGACTGCTTCGCCCGCAACCCGCGACTGGTCTACGGCCGGATGACCGGCTGGGGTCAGAGCGGCCCCTGGTCC
>CAZTHV010000559.1:0-1649 GCA_964613165.1 uncultured Marmoricola sp. | reverse complement strand
ACCCACGCATCGTAGGGGAGACCGGCGGCAAGGACTTCATCCTGGCTCACCCCACCGCCGACGTCGACGTGCTGCGCACCGCGCTGATCCGCGGCGCGTTCGAGTACCAGGGCCAGAAGTGCTCGGCCGCCTCTCGCGCCTACGTCCCGAAGTCGGTCTGGGCCCGGTTGCGCGACGGCCTGGTCGAGGAGACCGAGGCGCTGAGCATGGGCGACGTGCGCGACCTGTCGAACTTCATGGGCGCGGTCATCGACGAGCGCGCGTTCGCCAAGCACAAGGCCGCGGTCGGCCGGGCGCGGCGATCGGCCAAGCTGCGGATCGTCGCCGGCGGGAAGTACGACGACTCGGTGGGCTGGTTCGTCCGGCCGACGATCGTCACCTCGACGGACCCGACCGACGCGATGTTCCGCGAGGAGTACTTCGGCCCGATCCTCGCCGTGCACGTCTACGACGACGGCCGCTACGACAAGGTCCTCGACCAGCTGGAGTCCTTCGCGCCGTACGCCCTGACCGGCGCGGTCATCGCCCGGGACCGTGCCGTCATCGACGACGCCAGCCGGCGGCTGCGCTTCGCGGCCGGCAACTTCTACGTCAACGACAAGCCCACCGGCGCGGTCGTCGGCCAGCAGCCCTTCGGCGGCGCCCGCGCGTCCGGGACCAACGACAAGGCCGGCGCCGCGGACAACCTGCGGCGCTGGACCTCGCCGCGGTCGATCAAGGAGACCTTCGTGCCGCCGACCGACCACCGCTACCCGCACATGGGCTGAGCCGTTCGATCCCGCACGGGGCCGGTTGCGCTATCCACAGGCTCTCCTGGCGGCTTCGCCGATGGCCCTAGGAGCGGCATGGTGAGGGGATGCTCGACCACGACGACCTCGACCACCTGCTCAACCGGGTACAGGACGGCGTCGTCTCACGCCCGCAGCTCCTCGAGCTCGGTGGCGATGACAACGACATCGAGCGAATGGTTCGCCGCCGCGATCTCACCGTGATCCATCGCGGCGTCTACGCCAACCACAGCGGACCGCTGACGAGATCGCAACGGGAGAGCGCGGCGGTCCTGATCTGCGACCCTGCCGCCCTCAGCCATGAGTCAGCCCTGGGGATCGGACATCCCGATGCCCAGGTTCAGGTTGCCGTGTCCGCGGGGCGCAGCATCCGCGCACCTCGCTGGGTGGTGATGCACCGGACCGCCCACTTCCTCGAGCGGATCGATCCGATGACGTCGCCGCCTCGGATCCGGCTGCCCCAAGCGGCGATCGACGTGGCCTGCCGACGTCGGCCGGCCGATGCCTTCACGGTCCTCGCCGACGTCCTGCGGACACGGCGTACCACCACAGTCGAGCTCCGCGCGGCGATCGCGAGCAGGCAACGGCTGGCGGGCCGCGCGATGCTCGAGGCGATGCTCGATGATCTGGACGCCGGTTCGACCTCGGTGCTCGAACGTGGCTACCTCGCGAAGGTCGAGCGGCCGCACTGCCTGCCCCGGATGGAACGTCAGGTCCGCGATCGGATCGGCGGCCGGACCATCTACCGCGATGGCGAGTACGCCCGCTTCGGTCTTGCCATCGAGCTTGATGGCCGAGCGTTCCACGGCAGGTCGGGTCGGTGGTCCTCCGACAGCGTCCGGGACCTCGAGACCCTCGCCG
>CAZTHV010000558.1:0-1654 GCA_964613165.1 uncultured Marmoricola sp. | reverse complement strand
GGTGTACGGACGCCACTCCGTTGCCACCTCGTCCGGCGGCGACATGCAGGGTCACCCGGTCGACGAAGGTCGGAACAGCCATGGAGATCCTTTCTGGGGGCGGTGCAGGGTGCACCGCCCGGAAAAACCCGAAGGCGCCCCTAGATTCTAGGGACGCCTTCGGATGAGCCGCAGTGGTCGCGGCTGATGAACCTGTTGCGTCAGGTCACTCGCCCGGGAGGATGTTGACGACGCGACGGCCACGCTTGGTGCCGAAGTCGACCGAGCCCCCGATGAGCGCGAACAGGGTGTCGTCCTTGCCGCGACCGACGCCGCTGCCCGGGTGGAAGTGGGTGCCGCGCTGGCGCACGATGATCTCGCCGGCATTGACGACCTGGCCACCGAAGCGCTTGACGCCGAGGCGCTGCGCGTTCGAGTCGCGACCGTTCTTGGTCGAGGAGACGCCCTTCTTGGATGCCATGGGTTCAGTCCTTGTCGTGAGTGTGGATACGCGTCAGGCGTTGATGCCCGTGACCTTGACCTGGGTGTACTTCTGGCGGTGACCCTGGCGCTTCTTGTAGCCGGTCTTGTTCTTGTACTTCTGGATGACGATCTTGGGCCCCTTGGTGGCACCGAGGATCTCGACGGTCACCGCGGCCTTGTCCAGGCCCGTCGCGGTCACCTTGTCGCCGTCGACCACCATGACCACCGGCAGGGTGAGCGTGTCGCCCACCGCCTCGGTGGCCTTGTCGATCTCGATGACGTCGCCCACAGCAACCTTCTGCTGCTTGCTGCCACTGCGCACGATCGCGTACACGGCGTGCTTCCTCTCCTCGGTTCAGGTCATCACGACCAGGATGGAACGAACGATCCAGTGGCACACGACAGCCCGGCTCACGCCTGCTGGGGATGGACCACACGGTCACAAGTCTTCGGGTCTGCCGGACGGTTGCTCGGACACACCGAGGGTCAACTCTACTGGTCGGCCCCGAGGACGGTCAAAACGGCCCGCCAGGCGGTTCAGCGCTTGCGCGACCCCTTCTTCTTGATCGGGACGTGGAGGACGCTCCCGCCCTCGGCGTCGGCCTCCTGACCAGCGTCCTCGGCGTCGGGATCCGGCGGCTCCTCGGTCGTCGGCTGGCCGACCTCGACGGCGGCGGGCCCCGCCGCCTCCGGCTCGGCCGTCCCGATGGAAGTGGCTCCGGGAGCCACGGTCTCCTCCGCGGGCGCCGACTCCGCCGCAGGCGGGCCGGCGGGGCGCGCGGCCCGGCGGCGCCGGGTGCTGGTCACCACGACCGGCGCCGGGGCGGGCCTCGGCACCTCCGGCTCCGCGGTCTCGGCCGGCTCGGGAGCGGCCTCAGGCGTCGCGGTCGGGGCTTCGACGGGCAGCGCGGGCTGCTCCGAGACCGGCCCGAGGACAGGCTCGGCGCCGGGGACCATCGCCTCGCCCGCGACCTGCTCATCCGGCTCGGGATGTGGCTCGTGATCCGGCTCGGGGTGCGGCTTGATCGCGGCCAGGTCCTTGGGCGAGGGCGGGGCCGGCGGCACGGCGTGGGACCCGTTGTCGCCGCCACGACCACGACTGCGGCCACCACGGCCGCGGCGGCCGCGCCGGTCGTCGCCGCCACGGTTGCCCGACTCCACGGGACGCTCGTGCACGATCACCCCGCGGCCC
>CAZTHV010000557.1:0-1656 GCA_964613165.1 uncultured Marmoricola sp. | reverse complement strand
CCCGCAGCCTGATGACCTTCCTGGTCGACGCCTACACCGAGGACGAGGCGCCCAACACCAAGGGCGGCGTCGACAAGCGGACCGTGCTGCGGCTCGACCCGCGCCTGGCGCCGGTCAAGGTGGCCGTACTGCCGCTGAGCCGCAACGAGGACCTCAGCCCCAAGGCGCGCGACCTCGCCGCGGAGCTGCGCGAGTGCTGGAACGTCGACTTCGACGACGCCGGAGCCATCGGTCGCCGCTACCGCCGCCAGGACGAGATCGGCACGCCGTTCTGCGTCACGGTCGACTTCGACTCGCTGGAGGACGGCGCCGCGACCGTGCGCGAGCGCGACACGATGGCCCAGGAGCGGATCTCGCTGGACGGCCTGCGCGACTGGCTCGCCCAGAGGCTGGCCGGATGTTGAGCCCGGCGGCTCGGCGGGTGTTGAGCACGTCCGGAGGTCGCTCGGGTTGGCACAATGTCCCGATGATCCGTCTGCTCGCCGCTCTGCTGATCTCGCTCGTCGCCCTCGCCGGGTGCGGCGGCACCGAGACCCCGTCGGAGAAGCCCGCGGCGAAGCCCACGGTGGACCTGCCGACCGGCAACGTCAACGTCCCCGCCGGCATCACGCTGACCAAGGCGGGCACCAAGCTCGCCTTCGGTGAGGCCGCCACGGTGGCCTACGAGCCCAACGCCGAGCGCGGCTCGGTGCTGGAGCTGACGGTGAAGTCGGCGCGCCAGGGGAAGATCACCGACCTCTCCGGCTATGTCCTCGACGAGCGCACCAGCGCCTCCACGCCGTACTACGTCCGGGTCTCGGTGAAGAACGTCGGTGACGGCGACGTCGGCCAGACGCCGGTCCCGCTGTGGGCGGTGGACGCCACCAACACGCTGATCCAGGCCTCCAGCTTCACCAACTCCTTCGCGCCGTGCCCGTCGACGGCGCTGCCGGCCACGTTCCCGCCGAACGCCACCGCGGACACCTGCCTGGTCTACCTGGCACCCGACCACGGCACGCTCACCGCGGTGAGCTTCCGTCCGCTGCAGGCTTTCGCGCCGATCGTGTGGACCGGTGAGGTGACGCCGGCCGACAAGAAGGACGGCAAGGGCAAGGCAGGCAAGGGCAAGGCGGGGAAGAGCTGACCACCGGCCTGACCCTGGGGGCGTTGCGCGTCGCCACCCCGGTGGTCCTGGCGCCGATGGCCGGGATCACCAACGCGGCCTACCGCCGGCTCTGCTTCGAGCAGGCCACCGCGCAGGGCGGCGACGGCCTCTTCGTGTGCGAGATGATCACCAGCCGCGGCCTGGTGGAGGGCGACGCGACGACGAGGTCGATGGTCGTCTTCGACGACCTCGAGGACGTCCGCTCGGTGCAGCTCTACGGCACCGATCCGGGGTACGTCGGCCAGGCGACCGAGATCCTCTGCGCGGAGTACGCCGTGGCGCACGTCGACCTGAACTTCGGCTGCCCGGTCCCCAAGGTGACCCGCAAGGGCGGCGGGGCCGCGCTGCCGTGGAAGCGCAACCTCCTCGGCGAGATCCTCCGCGCGGCCGTTCGCGCCGCCGAGCCGTATGGCGTGCCGGTGACGATGAAGACCCGGCTGGGCATCGACGAGGACCACCTGACCTACCTCGCCGCGGCGCCGGACTCCTCCGCGATCCGGCCGGCGTCGAGG
>CAZTHV010000556.1:0-1657 GCA_964613165.1 uncultured Marmoricola sp. | reverse complement strand
CGGCGGCGTGGCCGCGGCCGACCATGTGGACCTCGGCGTCTCCGGCGAGCCGGTGGACATCCTCACCCCCGGCGTGCTTGCGCTGGCGGTGATGTCGACCGCGTTCACCTCCCTGGCGATCGCCACCGGCTTCGAGCGGCGCTACGGGGTGATCAAGCGGCTGGGCGCGTCGCCGCTGCCGCGCGGGGGCCTACTGGCAGGCAAGGTGCTGGCGCTGCTGCTGGTCGAGGTCCTGCAGGCGGTCGTCATCGGCGGCGTGGCGCTCACGATGGGCTGGCAGCCCGCGGGCGGCTGGCTGGCTGCGCTGCTCGCGGTCCTGGCCGGCACGTTCGCCTTCGCCAGCCTCGGTCTGGCACTGGCCGGCGTGCTGCGGGCGGAGGCGACACTGGCGGCGGCCAACCTCGTCTACCTGCTGCTGCTCGCCGGCGGCGCGGTGGTGATCCCGGCGCACGCCTACGGCGGCATCGGGGACCTGCTGTCCTGGCTGCCCTCGGGCGCGTTGGGCGAGGCGATGCGCGACGCGCTGATCGACGGCGCCCTGTCCGTGCGCAACCTCGCGGTCCTGGTCGTCTGGGGCCTGGCCGGGACCGCCTTGACGATGAGGACCTTCCGGTGGGAATGAGTCGAGAGACGTGGCGGGCCGGGTTGTCCGGTGAGTGACGACAACGCAACCAGGGAGTCGCTGGGGCGGCGCGCAGCGGGCGTGGCTCGGCCCGTCTCGTCTCGCTACCTGCGCCCGCTGGCATGGGCGACGCTGATCGCCAACGGCGTGCTGGTGGTGACCGGCGGCGCGGTCCGGCTGACCGCCTCCGGTCTGGGCTGCCCCACGTGGCCGCGGTGCACCGAGGACTCGTTCACCCCGCACGGTGCGCTCTCCATGCACTCGGCGATCGAGTTCGGCAACCGCACGCTGACCTTCGTCCTCTCCGCGATCGCGATCGCGACCTTCCTGGCGGCGTTCCAGGAGGCCCGCCGCACGGGCCGCCGCGAGCTGATGTGGCTCGCCTTCGTCATCGGTCTCGGCATTCCGGCACAGGCGGTCGTCGGCGGCATCACCGTGCTGACCGATCTGAATCCCTGGGTGGTCTCCTTCCACCTGCTGGTGTCGCTGGCGATCATCTGCCTCGCGGTGCTGCTGATCTGGCGGATCGACCGTCCCGCGGCCTGCGTACGGCGAGGTCCGGGCCTGACCCTGGCCTGGCTGACCTTCGCCGCCGCCTGGGTGGTGCTGTACGTCGGCACGGTGGTCACCGGCTCCGGCCCGCACGCCGGGGACGCGGACGCGCCCCGCAACGGGCTGGACCCGCTCCAGCTCTCCCAGCTCCATGCCGACGCCGTCTTCCTGCTCCTCGGCCTCGCGATCGCCGTGCTCGTGGTGGAGCGGAGCCGGCCGGCGCTGGTCTTCGTCTGCGTCCTGCTCGCCCAGGGCTTCATCGGGTTCGTGCAGTACTTCACCGATCTCCCGGTCGTCCTCGTCGGACTGCACATGCTCGGAGCCGCCGTGGTCACCGCGGTCGTCAGCTGGCTCCTCCTCGACGTCCGCGAGCGCGTCGGGGACTGACTGCTCCTGATGGGCGCCGCCGTGGTCACCGCGATCGTCACCTGGCTTCTCCTCGACGTCCGCGAGCGCGTCGGGGACTGACTGCTCTTGATGGGC
>CAZTHV010000555.1:0-1660 GCA_964613165.1 uncultured Marmoricola sp. | reverse complement strand
ATGGGGCAGGTCAACCGGGTCGACTCCTGCCGCCTCGCCGTCGAGCGGGCAGGGGAGCGCGCGGCCGGATCCGTCGCCGCCTCGGACGCGTACTTCCCGTTCCCGGACGGCGCCCAGGTGCTCATCGATGCGGGCGTCTCCGCGATTGTCCAGCCCGGCGGCTCGGTGCGCGACGAGCTCACCGTGGCCGCCTGTGAGGCCGCCGGGGTGACGATGTACTTCACCGGCGCCCGGCACTTCTTCCACTGACCCGCTCCAGACAACCCGCTCCAGACAACCCGCTCCAGACAACCCGCTCCAGACAGGGGACGCACCGATGACAGCCCAGATCCTCGACGGCACCGCGACCGCCGCCGCGATCAAGGAGGAGCTCCGCGGCCGGGTCGCGGCGCTGCGCGAGCGTGGGATCCACCCGGGGCTGGGCACCGTCCTGGTCGGCAACGACCCGGGCTCGACCTGGTACGTCAACGGCAAGCACAAGGACTGCGCCCAGGTCGGCATCGAGTCGATCCGGGTCGACCTGCCCGAGACCGCCACCCAGGCGGAGGTCCTCGATGCCGTACGCCGGCTCAACGACGACCCGGGCTGCACCGGCTACATCGTCCAGCTCCCGCTGCCCCGGCACATCGACGAGCTGGCCGTCCTCGCCGCGATCGACCCGGCCAAGGACGCCGACGGACTGCACCCGACCAATCTCGGCTGGCTGGTGCTCGGCCACGAGGCGCCGCTCCCGTGCACCCCGCTGGGCATCGTCGAGCTGCTCCGCCGTCACGGAGTGGAGATCGCCGGCGCCGAGGTGGTCGTGGTCGGCCGCGGCATCACCGTGGGCCGCTCACTCGGCCTGCTGCTCACCCGGCGCAGTGAGAACGCGACGGTGACGCTGTGCCACACCGGCACCCGCGACCTGGCGGCCCACGTGCGCCAGGCCGACATCGTGGTCGCGGCCGCCGGAGTGCCGGGCCTGATCACCGGTGCGATGGTCAAGCCGGGCGCCGCGGTCCTCGACGTGGGCGTCTCCCGGGTGGACGGGAAGATCGCCGGTGACGTCGCCGACGATGTGCGCGAGGTCGCCGGCTGGGTCTCGCCCAACCCCGGTGGCGTCGGCCCGATGACCCGGGCCATGCTGCTGTCCAATATCGTCGAGACGGCCGAGCGCGCCGCTCAGATCGACCCCGAGCGCGTGCACGGCTGAGTCATGAGCGAACCGAACCCGGGGCCCGCCGGCCCCGTCGTTCCTCCGCAGCAGGAGGGCCGGCGACGCTACCCCTCGACGCTCGGGGGACTGGCCTACATCGTGGTCGGCCTGGTCACCGCGGCCGGCCTGGCCGTGGTCGCCTTCGGGCCGTGGCGACGGGGGATCGCGGTCATCGGCGTGGCGCTCGTCCTGGCCGCGGGAGCGCGCCTGGTGATCGCCGAGAACGACGCCGGCATGCTCCGCGTGCGGAGCCGCTGGTTCGACGTCGGCTTCCTCACCGTCGTCGGGGTCGCCCTCGTCGTGCTCGCGGCCAACATCCCCGATCAGCTGTAGCCGCGGGCCGGGAAGATCGGCGAGCCTGGGGGGCGACGGGGAGTCTTGCAGTCACCAGGTGACTGCAAGACTCCCCGTTGATCCGGCAAGACGAACTGCGCTCCCTCAGATCAGGCCGAGCTCGGTGACCGC
>CAZTHV010000554.1:0-1664 GCA_964613165.1 uncultured Marmoricola sp. | reverse complement strand
AGCCGCTGCGCTGGTACCACCACTGCGACCGGCTGGGCATGCTGGTCTGGCAGGACATGGTCAACGGCGGCGGTCGCTACCGGCACCTGGTCACCGACCTGCCGGCCCGTCGCCCGGTGCCACTCTCCGACCGGCACTACGGGCTCTTCTTCCGCGAGGACGCGACCGCGCGCGAGGAGTTCCGCGAGGAGGTGCGCCACACGGTGGCGCTGCTGGGAAGCAGCCCCTCGGTGGTGGCCTGGACGATCTTCAACGAGGCCTGGGGCCAGTTCGACGCCAATGCCATCGCGCGGGAGGTGGCCTCACTCGACCCGAGCCGGCCGATCAACCACGTCAGCGGCTGGATCGACCAGGGCGGCGGCGACATCCGCGCCTTCCACAGCTATCTGAGGTCGTTCCGGATCCGGCGGCGATGGCGACGGGACCGCAGGGTGCTCGCGCTCACCGAGTACGGCGGCTACAGCCTGAAGGTCGCCGGCCACGACTGGAGCACCCGGGAGTTCGGCTACCGCCACTGCGAGAGCGCCGGCGAGCTCGCCGACGGCTTCGAGGCGCTGCACCGCGAGCAGATCGGCCCGGCGGTCCGCGACGGCCTCGCCGCGACGGTCTACACCCAGCTCACCGACGTCGAGGACGAGCTCAACGGCCTGCTCACCTGGGACCGTGAGGTGCTCAAGATCCCGGCCGAGCGGGTCCGGGCCGCGCTCGAGGAGCTTCAGTCGACCGGAGCGTCCACCCGGCGACGGCCGCGGCGGTAGAGCTGGGCCTGGCCCTCGGTGAGCTCGGCGACGATCTCCTCGGCCACCGGGACCGCGATCAGCGGCACCGCCAGCTCGAGCGTGGCCATGTCGGTGTACTCGATGTTGAGCACCTTGGTGCCCCGTGAGCGCAGCTCGTGCTCCAGGCGGCCGGCCGCGGCCAGGTCGACCACGACCTCGCAGAGCTCCTGTTCGACCCGCTGGACGATCTGGGTCGTCTCCAGCGCGGCGCGCACCGCGTCGGCGTACGCCCGGGTCAGGCCGCCGGTGCCCAGCAGCGTGCCTCCGAACCAGCGGGTGACCACGGCGACCAGGTCGGTGAGCTGGCGCCCGCGGAGCACGTCGAGCATCGGCGCGCCGCCGGTGCCGGGCGGCTCCCCGTCGTCGCTGGAGCGCTCCAAGCGCTCCTCGCCGAGGACGAACGCCGAGCAGTGGTGCCGGGCGTTCCAGTGCTGCTTGCGCGCCGCCTCGACGACCCCCCGTGCGGAGAACTCGTCCTCCACGCGGGTGAGCGTGCAGAGAAAGCGGGACCGGCTGACCTCGATCTCCGCCGTGCCGCCGACGGGTGCGATGGTGAGGTAGGCCATCGGCGTCGTACTCCTCCCGTGGCCACATCAACTAAGAAAGATGGTGGCGGGGCACCCCTCCCAGGATCACCCCGCCACCGGCCAGTCGGACCGCGTGGGGTGCGGGCTCACAACCAGCACGACCCACTGTAAGCCACGAGGACAAGGCCCGGCTACGCCCTTGACCGGCCGCTCAGCCCGGGCCGTCAGACGGCGGAGTCGGCCAGGAAGCCGAGCAGATCCTGGCGGGGGAGCACCCCGACCGGCCGGCCATCCGACTGGGCCGACAGCGCGTCGGCGTCGCGCAGAGCCGCGATGGCCTCCTCCACGCCGGCCTGGG
>CAZTHV010000553.1:280-1675 GCA_964613165.1 uncultured Marmoricola sp. | reverse complement strand
CTGGACAACTGCGGCTGGGCCATCCTCGAGGATGGCCCAGCCGCAGTTGTCCAGGGGCTTGAGGTGGCCGGTCTGCTCCTCCGGCCAGCCGAGGAGGGCGACCAGGCAGGTGCGCAGCGCGGCACCGTGGGAGACCACCAGGCTGGTCCCACCCTCGGGTGTGGCCGCGTGGATCTCGCGCAGCGCGGGCACCATCCGGGCGGCCACGTCGGCGGGTGTCTCCGCACCGGTGACATGCCCGATGATGTGGCCGGCCCGCCACGCGGCATAGGCCTCGGGGAGGCGCTCGGCGAACTCCGCCTCGGTCAGGCCGGCACGCTCCCCCACGTCGTACTCCCGCAGCCGCGAGTCCAAGCGCAGCCTCAGTCCGGTGACCGAGGCGAGGGCCTGCGCGGTCTGCCGCGCCCGGGCGAGGTCGCTGCTCCACAGCGCGGTGGGCCGCATCGCGGCGGCGTACGGCGCCAGCAGCCGCGCCTGGTCCAGGCCGGTCTCGTCGAGCTCGACGTCGGTGTGTCCCTGGGCGCGGCCCTCGTGGTTCCAGGCGGTCCGGCCGTGACGGATCAGGATGAGTCGGCTCATGCCTGCCCGTCGGGCGAAGGCGCTTCGGGCAGGTTGTTCGAAGGAATGGTCAGCGGGATCGTCGGGCAGTCCCGCCACAGCCGCTCCAGGGCGTAGAAGGCCCTCTCCTCGGCATGCTGGACATGGACGACGATGTCGGCGTAGTCGATCAGCACCCAGCGACCGTCCCGCTCCCCCTCCCGGCGCACCGGCTTGGCGCCGAGCTCGCGCAGCCGGTCCTCGACCGCGTCGACGATCGCCTTGACCTGCCGGTCGTTGGCCCCGGAGCAGAGCAGGAAGGCGTCGGTGATCACCAGCTGCTCGGACACGTCGAAGGCGACCAGGTCGGTGGCGAGCCGGTCGGCGGCGGCCTCGGCTGCGGCCTTCACCAGCTCCACGGCCCGCGGGGTGGCGGTCATCCGAGATCCTCGTAGAGGTGGTGCTTGCCGATGTACTGGACCACTCCGTCGGGCACCAGGTACCAGATCGGCTCGCCGGTGGCGTGCCGCTCACGGCAGTTGGTGGAGGAGATCGCCAGCGCCGGGATCTCCAGGATGGTCAGCTGCTCGGACGGGATGCCGGCCAGAGTGCTCTCGTCCATCTCGTAGCCGGGCCGGGTGCAGCCCACGAAGTGGGCCAGCTCGAAGAGGTCGCCGGCGTCGCGCCAGGTGAAGATCTCCGCCAGCGCGTCGGCGCCGGTGATGAAGTAGAGATCCGCGTCCGGCATCGCCGTGGACAGCTCCCGTAGCGTGTCGATCGTGTACGTCGGCCCGCCGCGGTCGACGTCGGCCCGGGAGACCATGAACCGCGGGTTGGACGCGGTGGCGATCACCGTCA
>CAZTHV010000553.1:0-270 GCA_964613165.1 uncultured Marmoricola sp. | reverse complement strand
TAGCGGTGCTCCGGCGAGGTCACCCGCCGGGCGGTCTTCTGCCATGGCTGGCCGGTCGGCACGAAGAGCACCTCGTCCAGGTCGAACCACGACTGGACCTCGCTGGCCGCGACCAGGTGGCCGTGGTGGATGGGGTCGAAGGTACCGCCCATCACCCCGACTCGGCGGCGGGCGCGGGCAGGCTCGGCCACCGGGTCCGGCACGGCGCTCAGGAGTGCTCGCGGCCCTTGCCGAAGGCGAGCAGTCCTGCTCCTCCTGATCGCCGGACTG
>CAZTHV010000552.1:1260-1684 GCA_964613165.1 uncultured Marmoricola sp. | reverse complement strand
CAACCGCCAGCGCCAGTTTGGCGGCGCTGTACGGGCGCCCACTGCCTGCCGTGCTGGGTAGCCTGGCGACTCTGTTGCAGGCCACCCCGAAGTTCGTGCTGGGGCCATTGCTGGTGTTGTGGCTGGCATTGGCGTGGAAGTGGTTCCCGGTCGGAGGTCATGGCACCGGTGCGGCTGGCCTGGTGCTGCCTGTGCTGACCTTGGCCTTGCCACAGTGGGCCTGGTTGCACCGGGTCTGTCTGGCCCAGTTGCAAGCCGTGCAGCACAGTGCAGCCTGGCAGGCGCAGCGTGCGCAAGGGCATGCACGCCTGGCATTGTGGTGTGGTCTGGCCTGGCCGTTGCTGGCACCCCGGTTGTGCAGTGCCAGTCTACCGGCGGCGATTGCCTTGCTCAGCGGCTCGGCAGTGGTGGAGCAGGTGTTCTC
>CAZTHV010000552.1:0-1250 GCA_964613165.1 uncultured Marmoricola sp. | reverse complement strand
CACGGTGGTGCTGGGGGTGGTCAGCGTCACAGCGGCTTTGGTGCTGCTGCTGGGTTTGCTGGCCGATCTGGGAGGGCGCTGGCTGGACCCGCGCCTGCGCAGCCGTTGAATGCAGCTCAACGCGGCGTTTGCTGACCCGCGGCAGCCCGTTGCTGCAGCCAGTGCTGCAGATCGGCAGGCAATGCTGCCTGCCAGTGCTGGCGGCCCGATCGCGGGTGCTCCAGCTGCAGCTGCCAGGCATGCAAGGCCAGTCGTGGCGGTACAGGTGCCTGTGGATGCAGGGTCGAACTGGCGTACAGCGGATCCCCCAGCAGGGGATGTCCCAACGCGCGCAAGTGCACCCGGATCTGGTGCTGACGCCCACTGCGTGGGCTGATTTCCAGTTCGCTGAACGTGCTTGGGCCAGGCCACAGGCGCAATCGGCGGAACTCGGTATGTGCGGCGAGTGCGCCCACCTCGTTGGGCAGCGCCGGCCGCATCTTGCCGCGTCGCGCGCTGTGCAGCGGCACACTGCAATGGCCGTGTTCGACCACCGTACCGTACGCCAGTGCCCAGTACGTCTTGCGCACGTGCTGGTGTTCGAACTGTGTGTTCAGCCAGCGATGGGTGCCAGCGTCACGGGCAAACACCACTACGCCGGAGGTGTCGCGGTCGATGCGATGCACCACCCAGAGCGGTTGGTCCAGCAGCACCTGCAGTTGCCCGCGCAGACTGTGCGCCAGACTCTCCTCACGACCTGGAATGACTGCGATGCCCGCTGGCTTGTCGACCACCAGCAGTTGCTCGTCCACGTGCAGCAGACGTGCCTCAAGCTCACTCGGTGCCAGGCTCAAGCCGACCCTCCAGCCGACCGTGGCGCAGGAAGTTGGCGGTCATTTGGGCGACCTGCTTGTTCACGACCAGTGAGGTGTGTGAAGCAGCCACCACGCTGTGCGCGCTCTGGCCATCCAGCTGAGTCTCCTGCACGGATACCGTACCGTCGTGTGGACGCTTGAGCCCGCCCAGCAGCAAGGACATGCCAATCGGGGTGCGGCCGGCAATGGATGCCATTTCACGCGGCACCTCCCAATTTGCGAAGCCTTCTTCGATCAGCACATCGCTGGAGAACCCCAGCAGCAGCGTGTTCATGCGCAGTGAGCGGGTTCGCCGGGCGATGTCGCTGCCCCGCAGCGGGGTGCCCAGGCACACCAGTCGACCCGGCGGCTTGCTGGCAGCACGCCTGCTGGCGCAGCACCACGCGCAGCTGCCGC
>CAZTHV010000551.1:0-1684 GCA_964613165.1 uncultured Marmoricola sp. | reverse complement strand
GCAGCTTCAGCAGGCCGGCGTACAGCCAGACCCCGCCGACCACGACGCGGGCGACCAGCCCGGCCCAGGGCGCAAACCGGCCCCAGGCGGGCGACATCCCTCGTGGCATGGCCACCAGGGTAGTGAGCGCCTCCTCACCACTGCAGGGACCTTCGGCCCGCACCGCAGTGAGTAGGCTCACGGATCGTGAACGACCGACTGGTGTGGATCGACTGTGAGATGACCGGGCTGGATCTCGGGGCGGATGCCCTGATCGAGGTGGCCGCGTTGGTGACCGACTCCGAGCTCAACGTGCTCGGCGAGGGAGTCGACGTGGTCATCCGCCCGCCGGAGGAGGCGCTGGAGCAGATGGTGCCCTTCGTCCGGGAGATGCACACCGCCTCGGACCTGCTGACCGAGCTGCCCAGCGGCACCACGCTGGCCGATGCCGAAGCGCAGGTGCTGGCCTACGTGCGCGAGCACTGCCCCGAGGGCAGCCGGCCGCCGCTCGCGGGCAACTCGGTGGCGACCGACCGGGCGTTCCTGGCGCGGGACATGCCGGGCCTCGACGCGTTCCTGCACTACCGGATCGTGGACGTCTCCTCGATCAAGGAGCTGTCCCGGCGCTGGTACCCACGCGCCTACTACAACGCGCCGGCGAAGAACGGCGGCCACCGCGCCCTTGCCGACATCCGGGAGAGCATCGAGGAGCTGCGCTACTACCGGGAGGCCGTCTTCGTCTCCCCTCCCGGGCCGGACACCGAGACCGCGCGACAGATCGCGGCCCGTCATCGCGGCGCCCTGAGCGGCCGCAAACCCGATTCGGACCAGGGCTGAGAGCCCGCTACACTCGTCCCTGCCCCGGCGCCGGCTCGGCCGTCACGGGGCTGCTTGGTGGGTATAGCTCAGCTGGTAGAGCGCCGCGTTGTGGTCGCGGATGTCGCGGGTTCGAGTCCCGTTACTCACCCCACGAAGGCCCCGAGAAGGGCCGAGCGCAAGGCCGAGCCCTCCCGCGCCTGCTCGAACGGCCGAGTCCGACCCGCCCACGCTGACTGCTCACGCAGGGCCGGCTCCTGCCCCGCTCAGTCCCGCAAGGAGTCCGGGTCGACCGACATCCCGTGCACCCTGAGCGAGTCCCCGCGGGAGTCTCCGTGTGGATCTCTGGGCGGCTCGGTGGGAATGACGCCGAGCCGGCCCTTCTGGAAGTCCTCGTACGCCTGCAGCACCTCGGCCTTGGTGTTCATCACGAACGGTCCGGCCCAGGCGATCGGCTCGCGGATCGGCCGTCCGCCGAGAACCACGACATCGAGCTCCGGCGTACGGCTGTCGTACCGCTCCGATGCCGCCATCGTCACGTAGTCGCCGGCACCCAGGACGGCGAGGTTGCCCATCCGCACGGGCACGCCCTCCAGGCCGACGCTGCCGTGACCGGAGAGCACGTAGACCAGCGCGTTGTACGACGGGTCCCAGGGCAGCTCCAGCCGCGCGCCGGGCTGGACCGTGGCGTGCACCATCGTCATCGGCGTGTAGGTGCTCCCCGGTCCCTCGGTCGCGCCGACCCGTCCCGCGATCACCCGCACCAGAGCGCCGGCGTCGGCGGACGTCGCCAGGCTGACCTGGCCGGAGCGGATGTCCTGGTAGTGCGGCGCGTTCGTCTTCGCATCGCGCGGCAGGTTGACCCACAGCTGCAGGCCGTGGAACAGCC
>CAZTHV010000550.1:1198-1691 GCA_964613165.1 uncultured Marmoricola sp. | reverse complement strand
CCGGACAGACCGTCAAGGCGGGTGACCACATCGCCGATGTCGGATCCTCCGGGAACTCCACTGGCCCGCACCTGCACTTCGAACTGCGGCCGGGCGGCAGCTCCCAGCCCGCCGTCGACGCCGAACCCTGGCTCGCCCAGCACGGCGCCATCGACCTCGACACCCCCACCTCCAGCACCGGATGCGGAACCGCGGATGCGGGTGCACCGACGCCGTTCACCGGCGATAACGGGGGCGAGATGGTGCCCGACCCGACCGGGACCGGCGGGCAGGTCACCGCCCGCACCGCGCACATGGTCGCGCAGACCCGCGCCGCCTTCAGCGACACGGGGTGGGCCTGCTACTCTCCGCGCCCCGGCACCACCTCCGAACATCCGCTCGGGCGGGCCTGCGACGTGACCGTCGGCAACTTGATCGGCCACCATCCCACCGACGCGCAGGTCGCCTACGGGTGGCAGATCACCGACTGGCTACAGGCCCATGCGGCAACTCT
>CAZTHV010000550.1:472-1188 GCA_964613165.1 uncultured Marmoricola sp. | reverse complement strand
CATCTGGCAGGGGAAGATCTGGACCCTCTCTCGCGCCGACGATGGCTGGCGCCCCTACAACGGCGGCGGCATGCACGACCCCGGCAACGTGACCGGCGGCCACTACGACCACATCCACATCACCGTGAAAGCGAACTGAGTGCCATGCCGATTGCATCTGATGCACGCACCGACAGGGGTCCGGTCATGAACGTGTTCCCCGACTTCGGCGGCGTCGGCGGAGCAGGCGATCTGCGACAGATCATCGGGGCACTGCTGACGATCGTGCTCGTCGTCGCCGTCCTCATGCTCATCGTCTGCGCCATCACCTGGGCGATCGCGTCAAGCAACGGCAACCACCACGTCGCGACCCGCGCTCGCACCGGCGTGTGGGTGGCGATCGGCGCCGCCGCTCTCGCCGGCGCCGGGGTGACGTGGATGAACTTCCTCCTCCGTATCGGCGACACCCTTTGACACCAGTGTCGTCCTTCTGAGAGCTCGACGGCCGGGCACCCGACGGGTGGTGCTGGGCCGTTCGACGTCGGGCGGGGTGGCGGGCGCGCACCTGTGGGGTGTCCCGCGGCGTGTGCGGGCGCACCCCTCTTGGCGTTGAAGGAGTCCATCTCGTGTCCGCACTCATTGACCTCTCCCCCGTTCTCGCTCACACCGCCACCAGCCTCGGCGGGCTGCTGCCGATGCAGATCGACATCGACCCGAACAGCTCGGGGCTGCCCGGA
>CAZTHV010000550.1:0-462 GCA_964613165.1 uncultured Marmoricola sp. | reverse complement strand
CATGACCGTCGGGCTGATCCTGTCGGTCCTCGCGCTGATCGTGTCCGCGATCGTGTGGGGGTTCGGCGCGAACAGCAGCAACCCGCACCTGGCCGGGCGGGGGAAGATCGGCGTCCTCGTCTCCTGCGGCGCCGCGATCATCTGCGGCGCATCGGTCACGTTGATCAACTTCTTCTGGAACGTCGGCCAGGCCGTCTGACCCGCACGGGCACCAGGACGGGAGGCGTTCGTGAGTATCTGTGACGTCCCGGTGATCTCCGGGGTCTGCGACGCGGTCGGGGAAGGCGCGGCCAGCCTGGTCGCCGCCCCGTTCGACTGGCTGGCGCAAGCGATCGGACAGGCCGCGGCATGGATGTTCGAGGGCGTGTGGGCGATCTTCGACACCACCACCCTCGTCGATGTCACCAGCCCCGAGTACGTCGGCGTCTACAACATCCTCTTCGGCGTCGCCGTGTTCGTGAT
>CAZTHV010000549.1:1000-1696 GCA_964613165.1 uncultured Marmoricola sp. | reverse complement strand
CGCCCTCGCCGTGTGCACCAACGCCGCGATCTACGTCGCCGACCAGGTGATCGAGGAGAGCGCGATCGAGTTCGAGCATGAGGTCGAGGACTCCGAGGAGATCGTCGACAAGTTCAAGCGCTTCCTCGACGAGGTCACCCCCGAAGACTTCGGCGCAGATGGTTGACGCAGGGCGATGAACTCCTTCCCCCCGCGCACCGGCCTGATCAAGTGGGCCGACCTCACCGTCGCCAACCCCGAAGCTGTGGTCGACTTCTACCAGGCCGTCGTCGGCTGGAACGCGGCCGGCTTTGAATCCGGCGGACGCACCGACTACGTGATGAGTCATCCCGAGACCGGCGACACAACGGCCGGCATCTGCGAGCAGGCTGGCGAGCTCGAAGGGCTGCCCGAGCAGTGGCTCGTCTACGTCACGGTCGACGACCTAGATGACTCGATCGCCGCCGCGAACGAGAAAGGCGGCAAGGTCGTCTTCGGTCCGAAGGAGTCCGAGACCTTCGGCCGCTGGTGTGTGGTCGAGGATCCCGCCGGCGCGGTCATGGCCCTCACCGAGCTGACGCCCGGCGAGGACAACTGATGCTTGATCCAGTCATTGGCACCATCCCGGCTGCCGTCCGCGCCGGCGCGGGTTTCGATCTCTCGGCCATGGATCCGTCGAGCACCCCTGGGTTCGCCGGCAACAAGAAGGACGCGTCC
>CAZTHV010000549.1:0-990 GCA_964613165.1 uncultured Marmoricola sp. | reverse complement strand
AGCTGATGGAGCAGTCGGCCGCGGAACTCTCAGATCTGCAGGAGCGGCTCTATGCCGGGGGCTCAGACAACGACGGGCCGTCGGTGCTGCTGGTTGTTCAGGGCATGGACACCGCGGGCAAGGGCGGGATCATGCGCCACGTCGTCGGAGAGGTCGATCCGCAGGGCGTGAAGATCAAGGCCTTCAAGGCGCCTACCGAAGAAGAGCTTGCCCACCACTTCCTCTGGCGCATCGAGCGCGAGTTGCCACCGCCAGGGCGGATCGGGGTCTTCGACCGTTCACACTACGAAGACGTGCTCGTGGTGCGCGTCCACAACCTCGTCTCCGAAGCCGAATGGAGCGGTCGCTATGCCGAGATCAACGAGTTTGAGTCGAAGCTGGCGGCAAGCGGAACGAGCATCGTCAAGGTGATGCTGCACATCTCAAAGGACGAGCAGGAAGCCCGTCTCTCCGAGCGCATCGAGCGCGCCGACAAGCATTGGAAGTACAACCCGAGGGATGTCACCGAACGTGGCCACTGGCCGGCTTACATGGAGGCCTACCAGGCAGCGATCGATCGGACGAGCACCGAACACGCCCCCTGGCACGTGGTGCCGGCCGACAAGAAGTGGTTTGCACGACTGGCTGTCAATCAGCTGCTGCTCGAGTCGCTGCGCGCGCTCGATCTGCAGTGGCCGCCGGCCGATTTCGACGTTGACGTCGAGCGGCAGCGGTTGGCCGACTCTTGAACACGCCCGAGCTGGCCTTGACAAGAGGGCAGCAGTAGGATTGCCGGCATGATGACGATGCGACGCTTCTCCAGTCTCTTCCTCGTTCTTGCGTGCTTCGGGGCTACTTCCGGCGCAGCGTCGGCCGCTCCGCTCGGTCAGGTGACCGAGTTCCCGGACGGCATCACCGCGGGAAGCGGTCCACGTGGGATCACTGCCGGCCCCGATGGCAACCTCTGGTTCACGGACTATCTCGGCAGTCGCATCGGCCGCATCACCCCGA
>CAZTHV010000548.1:0-1699 GCA_964613165.1 uncultured Marmoricola sp. | reverse complement strand
GCGCGTTTCGGTGAAATAGCGCAGCCCGCCGGGGCCCATCTGGCCCTGCAGCGCGCCCTGGTAGAGCAGGTGGCTCTTGGTGCGCGGGGCGTTGTGGTCGGCGAAGAGCCGGTGCTCCAGGTGCTGGCCGGCATCGGCGAAGTAGAGGCCGAGCAGCTCGGCCTCACCACCGGGCCCGTCGTACTCCACGTTGGCATGCATCCGGACCAGGTCGCCGCCGAAGCTGATCGAGGCGTGCCGCACCGAGGCGTCCCGGCCGACCCGGATGGCGTCGCGGCCCAGGTGGACGGCGTCGTCGTCCCAGTCCTGCAGGGTCAGGATGCTCACCTGGGCGCCGTCGCCGACCACGAAGGTGGTCGTCGCGCTGTAGCGGGCCGAGCCGGTGTGCAGCAGCACGATGGTGGCCTTGGCATGGGCGCCCACCCGGACGAGCAGATGGCCCCAGACGAGGTCCTCGGCCGAGGCCCCGGTCAGCCCGATCACCACCGGCTCCTCGCTGGCGAACTCGGCCGGCACCTCGACCAGCGTCGCTCCCCCGGCGTTGGCGACCGCGAGGGCCGCCGGACGGTCGTTGGGAGCCAGCTCGCCCAGCTCGCGGGCCCGCTCGGCGGTGATCGTGGAGATCGTGACGCCCTCGGGCATCGTGGTCTCCCGGACCAGGCTCGCCGAGGACGCCTCGCCGTCGAGGATGCCGCGCAGCCGCTTCAGCGGGGTGAACCGCCACACCTCCTCCCGGCCGGTCGGGACCGGGTGGTCGGCCAGGTCGTAGGAGCCCGGCGGGTTGAGATGGCTGACGATCTGCTGGCCATCGCGCTCGGGGCGCTCCTGCTCCAGGGCGGAGCGGACGCTGTCCAGCGTGGGGTCGAAGGTGTCGTCGACGATGCTGGTCATCCGACAGCGCCCTCCATCTGCAGCTCGATCAGCCGGTTCAACTCCAGGGCGTACTCCATCGGCAGCTCCTTGGCGATGGGCTCCACGAAGCCGCGCACGATCATCGCCATCGCCTCGTCCTCGGCCATGCCGCGGGACATCAGGTAGAAGAGCTGGTCGTCGGAGACCTTGGAGACGCTCGCCTCGTGGCCCATGGACACGTCGTCCTCGCGGATGTCGACGTAGGGGTAGGTGTCCGAGCGACTGATCTGGTCGACCAGCAGCGCGTCGCACAGCACGTTGGACTTCGAGCCGTGGGCGCCCTCGTTGATCTGGATCAGGCCGCGGTACGACGTACGACCGCCACCGCGGGCCACGGACTTGGACAGGATGCTCGAGGACGTGTACGGCGCGGCGTGGACCATCTTGGCACCGGCGTCCTGGTGCTGGCCCTCTCCCGCGAAGGCGATCGAGAGCGTCTCGCCCTTGGCGTGCTCGCCCATCAGGTAGACCGCGGGGTACTTCATGGTGACCTTGGAGCCGATGTTGCCGTCGACCCACTCCATGGTCGCGCCGGCCTCGCAGACCGCCCGCTTGGTCACCAGGTTGTAGACGTTGTTCGACCAGTTCTGGATGGTCGTGTAGCGGCAGCGAGCGCCCTTCTTGATGATGATCTCCACGACCGCCGAGTGCAGCGAGTCGCTGGAGTAGATCGGCGCGGTGCAGCCCTCGACGTAGTGCACGTAGGCGTCCTCGTCGACGATGATGAGCGTCCGCTCGAACTGGCCCATGTTCTCGGTGTTGATCCGGAAGTAGGCCTGCAGCGGGA
>CAZTHV010000547.1:0-1701 GCA_964613165.1 uncultured Marmoricola sp. | reverse complement strand
CGATCATCGGCCTCGGCGCCTCCGGCCCGCAGGTGATCGAGGGCTTCCACGGCGTGCCGTACGACAAGCCGCTGGCCCGTACCAAGGAGGTCGTCGAGATCATCCGCTCCGGCCTGCGCCGGGAGCCGCTGACCAACGAGGGACTGTTCACCCTGCCGCTGACCAAGGACGCCGGCGCGGTGACCGGGCTGGGCAAGCCGCTGAAGCTGCTCACCAGGCCCGAGCGCGACTCCGTCCCGATCTACGTCGCCGCGCTCGGCCCGAAGAACGTCGAGCAGGCCGCCGAGATCGCCGACGGCTGGCTGCCGCACCTGTTCTACCCCGAGAGGTTCGGCAGCGTCTGGGGTGAGGCGATCAAGGCCGGCACCGCGAGGCGGGACGCGAGCCTCGGCCCGATGAACATCGTGGCCGGCGGCATGGTGGCGATCGGCGAGGGGCCGGAGACCAAGGCGCTGCTGGACTTCGCCCGCCCGCTCTTCGCCCTGTACGTCGGCGGCATGGGCGCCAAGGGCAAGAACTTCTACAACGATGTGGCGTGCGCCTACGGCTACGAGCAGGAGGCCGAGCAGATCCAGGAGCTCTACCTCTCCGGCAAGAAGAAGGAGGCCGAGGCTCTGGTCCCGCTGGAGTGGCTGGAGGCGGCGAACCTCGTCGGCCCGGAGTCCTACGTCAAGGAGCGGATCGCGGCCTTCGCCGAGGCCGGCGTGACCAGCCTGAACGTCACCCCCGTCGGCGGGGACCCGGCGGCGATCGTCGCCCAGCTCAAGAGCTGGGTCTCCTGACCCACCTGCGGTGAGCTTCTCTCCGCGGGCTGGATAGCCTGTCGGAGATGGACATCACCCCGCAGCAGATCAGGCGCGCATTGGCACGTGCCGATCGTGGTGCTGCGCTCGATGTCGACGAGGCCACCACGCTGCTCACCTCGCGCGGTGAGGACCTGGATCGGCTGTGCGGCATCGCCGCGCGGGTGCGCGACCGTGGCCTGGAGGACGCGGGGCGCCCGGGTGTGATCACCTACTCCCCCAAGGTGTTCATCCCGGTGACCCGCCTGTGCCGCGACCGCTGTCACTACTGCACCTTCGTGGAGACCCCGGCCCAGGCCGCTCGCGAGGGCCGCGCGCCGTACCTCTCGCCCGACGAGGTGGTGGCCATCGCAGCGGAGGGGGCCACCCTGGGCTGCGCCGAGGCGCTCTTCACGCTGGGCGACCGGCCCGAGGACCGCTGGCCCGAGGCGCAGGCCTGGCTGGACGAGCAGGGCTACGACTCCACGCTCGCCTACGTCCGGGCGCTGGCGATCCGGGTGCTGGAGGAGACCGGGCTGCTGCCACACCTCAATCCCGGGGTGATGTCGTGGGCGGAGATGAACCGACTCAAGCCGGTGTCACCGTCGATGGGGATGATGCTGGAGACCACCTCGCGGCGGATCTTCGAGGAGAAGGGCCAGGCCCACTACGGCTCGCCGGACAAGGACCCCGATGTCCGGATCCGGGTGCTGGAGGACGCCGGACGGCTCTCGATCCCGTTCACGACCGGTCTGCTGATCGGCATCGGCGAGTCGCTGACCGAGCGGGCCGAGGGCATCTTCGCGATCCGCAGGGTGGCCCGCCAGTACGGCCACATCCAGGAAGTGATCATCCAGAACTTCGTGCCGCATCCCCGCTATTACGGCCAGGAGCCGGCCGAGATCGCGGCTGAGGCGGC
>CAZTHV010000546.1:0-1705 GCA_964613165.1 uncultured Marmoricola sp. | reverse complement strand
CGACACCTGCCGCTCGCCGCTCCTACTCCGGCAGGTGTCGCCGGCCCTACGCTGAGGCCACTGTCCGACCAGACGAAGGCAGGCCATGAGCCCCGTCCACCGAGTCTCCCGCGCCACGCGCGAGCCGCTCCCGCCCGGAGACCTCAGCGCCACGGCGATCGCGGCCCTCCAGCGCAGGACCCTCGTCGTGGTCGTGGTCTCGCAGGTGTTCGGCGGTGCCGGACTCGCGGCGGGGATCACCGTCGGCGCGCTTCTGGCCCAGGACATGCTCGGTGGCGAGAGCAGCGCCGGCCTGCCGGCCGCGCTGTTCACCCTCGGGTCGGCCTTGGCGGCCTACGCCGTCGGCAGGTACTCCCAGCACGCCGGACGCCGCATCGGCCTGGCCGCGGGCTTCCTGACCGGCGCCGCAGGGGCACTCGGCATCGTGGTCGCCGCGATCGCCGACAGTGCGCTGCTGCTCTTCCCCGCGCTGTTCGTCTACGGAGCCGGAACCGCGACCAATCTGCAGGCCCGGTACGCCGGGACCGACCTGGCCACGCCGGAGCGCCGCGGCACCGCCGTGTCGGTGGCCATGGTCTCCACCACGTTCGGCGCCGTCGCCGGACCCAACTCGGTGGACCTGCTCGGCAATCTGGCGCATGCCGTCGGCATCCCCCGGCTGGCCGGACCGTTCCTGCTGGCCGCCGTCGCGTACGGCCTGTCCGGCATCGTCCTGTTCCTGTTCCTGCGACCCGACCCCCTCCTGGTCGCGCGTGCCATGACCGATCGTGCTCGGCTACCGGCCGAGGGGGAGCCGCCGGCCGCCGAGACCCCCCGCGGCGGGGCTGGACTCGGGAGTGGCGTCGCCGTCGGCGCGACGGTCATGGTCCTGACCCAGATGGCGATGGTGGCGATCATGACGATGACGCCCGTGCACATGCGCCATCACCATCACAGCCTCGGCGAGGTCGGGTTCGTCATCGGCATGCACATCGGCGCGATGTTCCTGCCGTCGCTGGTCACCGGTCGCCTGGTCGACGTGGTCGGGCGGGTCCAGATGGCGATCGCCTCGGCGGCCACCCTCCTCGCGGCCGGCGTCGTGGCCGCGCTCGCGCCCGGTGAGTCGATGACGTGGCTGACGATCGCGCTCGTGCTGCTCGGTCTCGGGTGGAACTTCGGCGTCATCAGCGGCACCGCCCTGATCGTGGACTCGACGCCGTTGGAGACCCGAGCGCGAACCCAGGGCACCGTGGACGTGCTCATCGCTCTCGCCGGCGCCTCCGGCGGAGCCCTCTCCGGCATGGTGGTCGGAGCGACGAGCTACCAGGTCCTGGCACTCGCGGGCGGCGCGCTCTCGCTGACGCTGATCCCCGTCGTCGCGTTCGGCCGCGCCCCGCGTCCGGCAGCAGTCAGGCGTCGATCGTCTCCTGATCGACCTCGTACGCGCCGGCCACGATGAACTCCTTGCGGGGAGCGACGTCCGAGCCCATCAGCAGCTCGAAGACCTCGGCGGCGCGGGCGGCGTCGTCGACGGTGATCCGCCGCAGGGTGCGGTGTCGCGGATCCATGGTGGTCTCGGCCAGCTGGTCGGCGTCCATCTCCCCCAGGCCCTTGTAGCGCTGCACCGGGTCCTTCCAGCGCGCGCCCTTCTTGGTGAGCTCGGCGAGCTTGCGCTGCAGCTCGGGATCGGAGTACGTGTAGACGTACTTGTCCATCCCCTTCTTGG
>CAZTHV010000545.1:1407-1714 GCA_964613165.1 uncultured Marmoricola sp. | reverse complement strand
TCTACTACCGTGATCGACGCCTATGTGAGGCCCCGCGTCTCTCATTACTTGCGCAAACTTGGCGACAGCCTGAACTCGAAGCATTTTGACGGCGCCATGTATGTGACCCGGTCGGGTGGAGGTTCGCTCTCTTTTGCCGAAGCTGAGGAGCGGCCCTTCGAGACGATCATGTCCGGACCGGTTGCCGGCGCCGCGGGCGCTGCTGAACTCTGCCAGATTCTCGACCTTCCGCTGGCGGTCACCGCCGATGTGGGTGGCACGACCTTCGACACCTGCATGGTGATCAACGGCGATCCGCTGGTCAAGT
>CAZTHV010000545.1:351-1397 GCA_964613165.1 uncultured Marmoricola sp. | reverse complement strand
CCTGGGCCTGACGCAGCATCGCGTCGAAATCCGGGGTCGGCGGCATGCCGCTTCAAACGACCTGGATCGATGTCCGTTCAATCGGTGCCGGGGGCGGTTCGATCGCGTTCGAACAGGGAGGCCTGCTGGAAGTCGGTCCCCGCAGCGCCGGTGCCTCGCCAGGCCCGGTCTGTTACGGCCGTGGCGGCACCGAGCCGACCGTAACCGATGCCGCGGCATCCCTTGGAATGCTGGCCTTCGGTGAGCTGGCTGGCGGCGTGAATCTCGATATCGCGGCGGCCAGCGAGGCAATCGGAGAGCTTGGTTCACGGGTGGGACTGGACCAGGACCGCACCGCCCAAGGCGTGATGCAGATCATGGCTGTGGCGATGGCGAATGCGATTCGCGCCATCCTTGAGGAGGTAGGGGAGAATCCGGCAGACGCGGCCGTGATCGCCTTTGGTGGTGCCGGGCCTCTGTTCGGGACGATGATCGCCCGCGAACTGCACTCGCGCCGAGTGATCATTCCGAACTATGCCGGCAACTTCTCGGCGTGGGGCCTCTTGCTCCAGGATCCCTCCCGAGCCGCGGCCCGTACGGTCGTCGACCGCCTGTCTGACGAGGGGCTGGCAGCGGCCTCGAATGTGTTGCGCGATCTTGCCGCGGAGCTGGACAAGAGAGCTCGAGATGCCGAAAGCGATCCGGGCTCGGAGTCGGTCAACAAGGCTCATCTCGACCTTCGCTACGAGGGGCAGGAGTATTACCTGACGGTCGAGGTTCCGTTCGACGGCGAGAAGGTGACCTGCTCACGAGACGAGTTACTAGCCTCGTTCAGCAGCGACTACGTGAAGCGCTACGGCCACGCCTTGAACTCGCCTGTCGAGATCGTTGCGGGGCGGCTCAGCATGGTTACTCCACTGCCGAAGACCGACCTGCTCGCGAGGGTCAGCCAGAACGTGACCCCGATGGAGCGTCGCAATATCGAAGCATTCTCGTTCAGCCAGGGTAAGCGTCTCGATTTCGAAGTCGTCGATCGTGTCGAGCTGCAGCCCGGTGACCGCATGGAA
>CAZTHV010000545.1:0-341 GCA_964613165.1 uncultured Marmoricola sp. | reverse complement strand
GCTGATCAAGCACGGGCTCGAGGCTGCGGCCGAGCAGATGGGCGTGGCGCTCAGACGCACCGCCTTCTCGCCCATGATCTATGACACTCAGGACTACGCTGGCGCGTTTTACGATCGTGAGGTCCGACTCCTCGCCCAGATGCGATGCCTGCCCACCTTCGTCGGCACGCTCAACTTCTGTGTCGAGGCCGCCATCGAAAAATGTGGCGGTGTCGATGAATTGCGGGAAGGGGACGTAATCGTCTCCAGCTACGGATACGACACCGGTTCGCATCAGCTCGACGTCGCGGTCGTCGTGCCGGCTTTTCTCGACGGGGAGTTGGTCGGATATGCGGTCAACA
>CAZTHV010000544.1:0-1716 GCA_964613165.1 uncultured Marmoricola sp. | reverse complement strand
GCCGTGCTCGACAACGTGGTCGACCCGGATCCTCGGCGCACTCGACGGGGCCTTCTCGGTGATCGACACCGAGTTCACCGACGACGTGGAGCCGCCGAGCGCTCCCGAGCTCACGGCCGGCCCCGGATCGCTGGTCCGCTGGGACGACCTGGGACGGCTCGGCCGCGCCTTCATCCACAACGCGCCCTCGGCGGGCGACGTCGCGGGGTTCACCGGCGCCAAGGCCCGGCAGCCGATCCGGGTGTACGTCGGCAGCAAGGACGCCGGCATCCCCGCGCTGCGCGACCAGGCCAGACTGGCGGTCCGCGAGCTGGAGCGCACCGGGGCCTTCGACCGCCGGCTCCTCAACGTGGCCACCGGCACCGGCCGCGGCTGGGTCAACGAGAACCAGGTCCAGGCCCTGGAGTACATGTACGCCGGCGACACCGCGACGGTGAGCATGCAGTACTCCCACCTGCCCAGCTGGCTCTCCTTCCTGGTCGACGGCGAGCGCGCCAAGGACGCCGGCCGGGCGCTCTTCGACGCCGTCTACGCGCACTGGTCCGGGCTGCCCGCCGGCGCCCGCCCGCTGCTGGTGGTCAGCGGGGAGAGCCTGGGCAGCTACGGCGGCGAGGCGGCGTTCACCGGCCTGACCGACCTGGCCTCCCGGACCGACGGAGCGCTCTTCGTGGGGCCCACGGGCAACAACGCCCTCTGGCGGGCGGTCACCGACGCCCGCGACCCGGGCACGCCCGAGGCGCTCCCGACCTACGACGACGGCACGACCGTCCGCTTCGCCGAGCTCCCCGGCGACTGGGACGGCCCCGGCCCGTGGCAGGGCGCTCGGATCGGCTACCTGCAGCACGCCAACGACCCGATCACCTGGTGGACCTGGTCGCTGGCCTGGCACAAGCCGGACTGGCTGAACGAGGACCGCGGTCGCAACGTGCTGCCACAGACCCGCTGGATCCCGGTGCTCACCATGCTCCAGCTCGGCGCGGACAATCTGGTGGCCAACAGCGTCCCCGACGGTGTCGGCCACCAGTTCGGCCAGGAGCCGGTGCACGCCTGGGCCCGCATCCTCCCACCGGAGGGCTGGACGGCCGCCGACACCGAGCGGCTGGCGGTCCACCTGCGCGAGGTCGTGCCGAAGCTGCTGATCTAGGCCCAGGAGACGCCGCGGTCAGCCGACGACGAGCACCAGGTCGCCCCCGTCCACCTGACGCGGACCGTCGAGGGCGATCCGCTGGACGGTGCCGGACACCGGAGTGGTGATGGCCGCCTCCATCTTCATCGCCTCGATGGTCGCGACCGTGGCGCCGGCCTCCACCTGGTCGCCGACCTCGACCACCGGGGTGACCACGCCGCCGAAGGGCGCCGCCACCTGACCCGGCTTGGCGGCGTCCGCCTTCTCCTGGACGGGAGCGTCGGGCTCGATGGAGCGGTCCCGGGTGGTGATCGGGCGCAGCTGCCCGTTGATCGTGCACATCACCGTGCGGATGCCACGCGCGTCCGGCTCGCTGATCGACTGCAGGCCCAGCAGCAGGGTCTTGCCCTCCTCCAGCACCACCTCGCGCTCCTCCCCCGGACGCAGTCCGTAGAGGTAGTCCGTGGTCGGCAGCACCGACAGGTCACCGTAGCGAGCCCGCGACTCCTCGAACTCACGGGTGGGGCCGGGGAACAGCAGCCGGTTGAGGGTCGGGCGTCGCTCCGACTTGAGTCCCTGACGCTGCTCCT
>CAZTHV010000543.1:0-1718 GCA_964613165.1 uncultured Marmoricola sp. | reverse complement strand
CTCGGCGCGGCCTGGGGCAGGGATCAGCGCCGAGCGAGAAGTGGCTGGACGCGCCGTAGTGCTCCATCGCCTCGGCCACCCGGCGCCGTCCGGTTCGCGGAGTCAGGCCGAGGGAGTGGGCGGCGGCCTCCATGGTGAGGCCTCGGCTCATCAGGCGGAGCATGGGGCTCCAGGCGCGGTCCGCTCCATCCACCGGCACGGCCTCCTCCCAGACGCGCTCGTAGACCCAGCCGAGGAGTGCGACGAGCGCCGGCGACTGGACCGCCATGATGCTGGTCGGCCAGGCCTGGCCCCACTCCAGCGGAATCCCGACCGTGTCCGGTGGCGATACCCAGAACAGGCTGGGCGGCTCGGGATGCATGCGCACCTGCACCCCGGCGTCGAGCTCGGCCCGCAGCCGCGCCTGCGCTGCCGGATGGGTGGCGTCGGCGACGCTGATCAGCAGCCGGATGCTCAGGCCATTCCCGACGCGCGCCGACCACAGTGGATTGCGATCCAGGCCGAAGAGCGCACTGGTGTCCGGCATGCAGAGGTCGCAGTGCGCCGGGGTACTGCGGGTGAAGTGCAGGTGCCACAGGTCGGAGGGCGCCCACGGGCCGTGCAGCACCTCGATCGGCAGAGTCTGCTCGGAGGAGCTCCCGAGGGTCCAGGCCTGCAGCAGGGTGGGAAGCGCATCCAGCACCTGCTGGGTCTGGGAGATCGTGTCGTCCAGGTGGTGGGAGAGCGTCTGCAGGAGGCGCTGGGAGACCTCCGACACGGTCAGGTCGGGACGCCGGTAGGTGATGACGTCGTCGGTGAGGCTGAGGAAGCCCAGGTCCCGCAGGCGCTCGGCGCCGCCGCGCACCGAATCCGGGTCGCGCCCGGTGAGCGCGACCAGATCGTCGATGCTCCCGGCGCTGCCGCGCAACGCCGCGTCCAGCAGGGTGGTGAGCTCGTGCAGCTGATCCATGCGCCTCTCCGCTCTGGCCATTTGTGACCAGTGGCCACTCCTGTCCTCGATGTGGCCGTTACCGTCCACGATAGGCGAGGCTCCGGGTACTTGCCGGTCTGAGAGGGAGCAAGATGCTGCGTGTCCTCGGGGTGCTGGTCCCGCTGAGTCTGGCGGTCAGCCTGATGCAGGTGGTGGCGGCGCCGACCGGTACGGCGGACGACCCGCCCCAGCCGACCGTGATCCTCCAGTCCGCGCCGGACGTGCTCGTCCCGGCAGCCCCGCCGATGCAGGTCGTGCTCACCCCGTCCGACACGATCGTGGTCCAGAACACGGTCGGCACCGTCCCGATCGGCCCGCAGTGCGCCTACCTCGCCAGCGGCAACGCCCGGCAGGTCTGCCTGGGCTCGTCCGGGCAGCTCGCCTCGACCGCCAACGACTCGCTGTTCCCCACCAACATCAAGGTCACCAACGCGCCGACCCGAGAGCTGTTCGCGCCCGAGGCGATGGACTGGATCAAGGCCGAGGCGGTCAGCTATGTCTCCTCCGCCTTCGGAGTGCAGAACGACGACCTGGTGCTGGCCTATGCCCGCCCGCAGATCCGGGCCTACGTCTACAACCGGATCCTCGACATCTTGAACAAGGCGCTCTACGGCGAGGCGCTGACCACGCAGGAGCAGAAGACCTACGCCGCCGTCAGCCGGCTGGTCCCCGATCAGAGGATCGACGAGGCACGGGCCGTGCTGGGGGAGTACAACCGCTTCGAGGCCGATCCATGCACCTACCGTCC
>CAZTHV010000542.1:1002-1720 GCA_964613165.1 uncultured Marmoricola sp. | reverse complement strand
TGTTCGACGAGCCCACCTCCGCGCTCGACCCCATCGCCACCGCGACCATAGAGGACCTGATCCACGAGCACAAAGGCAAGGTGAGCATCCTGATCGTTACCCACAACATGCAGCAGGCAGCGCGAGTCAGTGATTTCACTGCCTACATGTTCATGGGTGATCTGGTGGAATACGGCTGGACCGATGACCTGTTCATCAAGCCCAAGCACAAGCAGACCGAGGATTACATCACCGGTCGCTTCGGTTGATCACAGGCTGGCCATCATCAGGAAAGGCGAACATGAGCAACGAACACTGGTCCAAACAGTACGAACAGGATCTGGACGCGCTGCGTACGCGCGTGATGGCCATGGGGGGCTTGGTGGAATCCCAGCTCAAGCTGGCGCTGCAGGGCTTGTACAGCGGCGACGCGCAGCAGCTGGAGCAGGCCATCAGCACCGATGCACGGGTCAACACCATGGAGCGCGAGATCGACGAGGACTGCGCGCAGATCATTGCCAAGCGTCAGCCTGCGGCCGGCGACCTGCGCATGATCCTGGGCGTGAGCAAGATCGTCACCGATCTGGAGCGCATCGGCGACAAGGCGCGCAAGGTGGCGCGGCTGGCCCGTGGTCTCAATCAGGGGCAGGGACTGGATCCGGTCTGGCGCATCGACGTCAATCGCCTTGGTGAGCGTGCCGCGGCCCTGTTGTCGCGTGCACTGGATGCATTTGCACGC
>CAZTHV010000542.1:0-992 GCA_964613165.1 uncultured Marmoricola sp. | reverse complement strand
CCATCGATGTGATCCGGCAGAACCAGGCGGTGGGTCGGGAGTCCGCAGCCATCGAGAATGCGCTGATCAAGGCCATGATGGAACAGCCGCAATCGGTCACTACCGTGCTGGACATGATGGCCATTACCCGCTCCTTCGATCGGGTGGGCGACCACTCCACCAATGTGTGCGAACAGCTGATCTACGTGTTCAAGGGCACCGACGTGCGCCACGCCACACTGGAGCAGATCGAGCGCGAGGCGCTGCGTTAGGAATCACCAGCTCAGATCGATCTGAACCGGCCCAGAGCAAACTCTGGGCCGTTGAAAGCTGTCATCGATCCTGCGGCAGGCTTACGCCGGACCTGCGAGGTCCTCTTGGTAGCGGTGCATGCTCCTCTCGAGCCTGGCTGGCGCGTCGCTCTGGTACAGGAGGGGCGCTACCGGTCAACGCCCTCACCACATCATGGGCAAGCTGGTCGCTGACCGCGCGCAGTGCATCAGCGCGACCAAAGGCATCGCTGACAGAGGCCTTGCGGACCACAAGCAGCTCGCCAGTTGCTGGCACCACTGCCCGGACTTCGACCGTAAGCGCCATGTCCATTGCAGCACGGCGCTGGCCAGTGCTGCCAATCTCCCACTGGTGCACTTCCTGGCGCGCTTCACGGATGTTGGCCAGCACGATCAGGTCGGTGCCACGAAGCTGCCGCAACTTGGCCTTTTCAGCTGCACCAGTAAGGCTGGAGCCAACCAGACCCAGTTCCGCCAGTGAAGCGGACAAGGTTGATCGGTCCAGCAGCGAGACCCGTCCGGTGGCCATGATCGCGGACTCCAACTCTCCGGTAAGGTCCGACGCAAGTTCGCTGGCACCGACGCGACCAAAGAAATCATAACCCCGGTCCTGTGCGGTGGCAGGAAATACAGCGATCCGCTTGCGGCCCGTGTTGCTGCCTGGCGCGTTGTAGGTGGGAGCCACATAGCGATGGACAAAAGCCCGTACCGTGACCTTCACGC
>CAZTHV010000541.1:1088-1725 GCA_964613165.1 uncultured Marmoricola sp. | reverse complement strand
CGCCGCCGAAGACGGTACGACTGCGCAGGCCGGTCGCGGCGGCGAGCGGCGCCAGAACCCCCAGGTCCAAGCGCTGCGCAACGGCGTCGACGTGCTGATCGCCTGCCCCGGCCGGCTCGAGGACCTGATCAGTCAGCGCGCCTGCGATCTCGGCAGCATCGAGATCACCGTGCTCGACGAGGCCGACCACATGGCCGACCTCGGCTTCCTTCCCGCCGTACGCCGCATCCTGAAGCAGACCCCGCAGAGCAGCCAGCGGCTGCTCTTCTCGGCCACCCTCGACGCCGGGGTCGGTGTGCTGGTCCGCCAGTTCCTCCAACAGCCGGTCACCCACGAGGCCGACGCCATGCAGTCGCCGGTCGCCGCGATGGAGCACCACGTGCTGCATGTCCAGCACGAGCAGCGGATCCCGGTTCTGGCCGATCTGGCCAGCGCGCCGGGCCGCACGGTGGTCTTCACCCGGACCAAGCACGGCGCCAAGGCGCTGGCCCGGCAGCTCAACGCCCGCGGTGTCCCCGCCGTCGAGTTGCACGGCAACCTCGGCCAGAACGCCCGGACGCGCAACATGGAGGCGTTCCACTCCGGCCGGGCGACCACGCTGGTGGCCACCGACATCGCCGCCCGCGGCATCCATGTC
>CAZTHV010000541.1:0-1078 GCA_964613165.1 uncultured Marmoricola sp. | reverse complement strand
GCACAAGGCCTACCTGCACCGTTCCGGGCGCACCGCCCGCGCCGGGGCGTCGGGCACCGTCATCACCCTGATGACCGACCAGCAGGTCCGTGACGTCCGCGCCCTCACCCGCGCCGCCGGGATCACCCCGACCACCACGAGGGTCAGTGGCCCCGGCCACGCGATCCTGCGCGAGCTCGCCCCCGGCGAGCGGGTACTGATCGAGGGTGGACTGGTGAGCGAGACCCCGGCCCCCTCGGGCGGCGGGGGTGGCCGGAACCGCCGCAGTGGCGGGCGCGGCCAGGGCTCCGGCGGTGCCGGACGCTCCGGTTCGGGTCGGTCGTCGGGTGGCGCCTCGCGAGGTCGCCGGCGCGGTGGACCCGCCTCGTCGGGTGGTCACAGTGCCGCCGACTTCAGCCGTCGTACGGGTCGCTGAGCGGCTGCTTCGACGTCGGCCGACGAGCCTCCGCGGATCGCCGGCCGGTCGGCCGTCTCGTTGCCGCCGTCCTGCCCCATCGCGCCGGCCGCTGACCGGGCCGGCGCTGTCGGAGGCCCGCCGTAGGCTGACGGCATGGAGATCCTGACCCCCCGCGACGTGCCCCTGGGTGGGCTGCGGGCGATGACGGTGCGGCGGACGCTGCCGCAGCGAGGGCGCACGTTCGTGGGGGCGTGGTGCTTCGTGGACCACTACGGGCCCGATGACGTCAGCGAGACGCCGACCATGGTGGTGCCGCCGCATCCGCACACGGGTCTCCAGACGGTGAGCTGGCTCTTCAGCGGCGAGATCGAGCACCGCGACTCGGCCGGGCACCACGCGATGGTGCGGCCGGGCGAGGTCAACCTGATGACCGCGGGCCGGGGGATCAGCCACTCGGAGTACGCCACGGACAACACCACGATCCTGCACGGCGCCCAGCTCTGGCTGGCGCTTCCCGACGCCGACCGGCACGTCGCCTCCGCCTTCGAGCATCACGCACCCGAGCCGGTCTCCGGCGAGGGCTGGGAGGCGCGGGTCTTCCTCGGCTCGCTGCTCGGCAGAACCTCGCCGGTGCGGACCTACACCCCGCTGCTCGGCGCGGAGCTGCGGCTCACGGCGGGT
>CAZTHV010000540.1:0-1736 GCA_964613165.1 uncultured Marmoricola sp. | reverse complement strand
CGCCGAGGACAAGCTCCCCGGTGAGATCTCCGGCGGCATGCGCAAGCGTGCCGGCCTGGCTCGGGCGCTGGTGCTCGACCCCGAGATCGTGCTCTTCGACGAGCCCGACTCCGGCCTCGATCCGGTGCGCACGGCGTTCTTGAACCAGCTCATCGTCGATCTCAACGCGCAGATCGACGCGACCTTCCTCATCGTCACTCACGACATCAACACCGCGCGCACCGTGCCGGACAACATCGGGCTGCTCTACCACAAGCACCTGGCCATGTTCGGCCCGCGCGAGATGCTGCTCTCCTCGGAGGAGCCGGTGGTCCGCCAGTTCCTCAACGCCCAGCGCGTCGGCCCGATCGGCATGTCGGAGGAGAAGGACGCCGACGAGCTGGCGGCGGAGAAGGATCAGGAGCTGCCTCCGCTGCCGCCGATTCCGCTGCAGCTGGACCCCTCCAACGGGATCCCGCGGCGCAGCCAGCGTCCGCCGGGGGAGTGGTGCCGGCTCAACGGGATCACACCGCCCCCGGGCTCCTTCGCGGAGAGCATGACCATGACAACGGGGTCGTGAGCACACGATGTCCACACTTGTTGCTGACCGGGTGCTCGCACCGATCGGGACGGCCGGCAAGCTCTTCGCCTTCGGGCTGGACGTGGGCCGGGCGCTCTTCAAGCGCCCCTTCCAGCTGCGCGAGTTCCTGCAGCAGGCCTGGTTCATCGCCTCGGTGACGATCGTCCCGACGGCGTTGGTGGCGATCCCCTTCGGCGCCGTCATCGCGCTGCAGGTCGGCAGCCTGATCCAGCAGTTCGGCGCACAGTCGTTCACCGGCTCGGCCGCCGTCCTCGCCGTGGTGCGCGAGGCGGGCCCGATCGCCACCTCGTTGCTGATCGCCGGGGCCGGTGGCTCCGCGATCGCCGCCGACCTGGGTGCGCGCAAGATCCGTGAGGAGCTGGACGCGATGATGGTGCTCGGCATCGATCCGATCCAGCGCCTGGTGGTGCCCCGGGTCCTGGCCTGCATGCTGGTCGCGGTCTTCCTCAACGGACTGGTCAGCGTGGTCGGCGTCCTCGGCGGGTACTTCTTCAACGTGGTCCTCCAGGACGGGACTCCAGGCGCCTATCTGTCCAGCTTCACCGCACTGGCCCAGCTGCCGGATCTGTGGCAGGGCATGGCCAAGGCACTCGTGTTCGGCCTGATCGCCGCCATCGTCGCGGCGTACAAGGGGATGAACGCCGGGGGTGGCCCCAAGGGCGTGGGCGACGCCGTCAACGAGTCCGTCGTGATCACGTTCCTGCTGCTGTTCATCGTGAACTTCGTGATGAGCGCGATCTACTTCCAGCTCTTCCCGCCGAAGACGGGCTGACGCCATGGCCGGCGTGAAGGAGATCTACAAGCGTCCGCTGCGTGCCCTGGACCGGATGGGCGAGGAGCTGGCCTTCTACATCCGCGCGCTGACCGCGGTGCCCAAGGCGGTGCTGGCCTATCCCCGGGAGATCATGCGCCTGCTGGCCGAGGTGACCCTGGGCAGCGGTGCGCTGGCGGTCATCGGCGGCACCGTCGGCGTGATCACCGCGATGGCCTTCTTCACCGGCACCGAGGTCGGGCTGCAGGGCTACGCCTCGCTGAACCAGATCGGCACCGCGGCGTTCTCCGGCTTCGTCTCGGCGTACTTCAACACCCGGGAGATATCCCCGCTGATCGCCGGCATCGCGCTGGCGGCGACCGTCGGCTGTGGCTTCACCGCCCA
>CAZTHV010000539.1:0-1738 GCA_964613165.1 uncultured Marmoricola sp. | reverse complement strand
AAGGAACAAAAGCCCAATGCCGGCGCGGACTTAGAAGAGATGATACAGCAGCCCTACCCCCAACCAATGATCGACCTTGGAGACAACTGCATCGACCGGCTTTCCAGCAGCGTCCTTAGGTTGCTTGGCATTGGCATTGTGGCGGTGAGCCTCAAAACGCACCGCCCATTTCAACTTGTAGAAAATATCAACCGTTGCCAAGGCATCTAACGATCTAGCCGTGATACTGACTGTCGGGTTTTCTTCCTCGGTGTCGTCATTGCGCTCACCTAAGTTAGACCAACGCTCAAGGTAGTAATCAAGGCCAACCGCAATGCGCATGCCGGGAGTGATATTTAAAGCCAGACCCGCAAGCAATCCTGGCAACATGATTGACGAGGCGGGCTCAATGTCTTCTTCCACGTCTCTTTCATACATATAGCCGGCAGATGAGCCAAGAAAGTAGCCCAGGCCGCGATACATCGGGATATGAAAGCTATACTGAAACTTCGAGAAAATCCCGGAACTCTCGTAAGACTTGTTTCGTAAGTTTCCGAAGCGTTTGAAATGCCACTCGCCACTACTTGATCCTACGATCAATGCAAACTGATGCTCTTTGCGAAAGCCGAGGACCGCCTGATCCCATTCACGAAGTTTTTCACGAATCTCTTCGACCCTGGCCGAGGCCTCACGAAAAGGTAGGAATTCGGTCTGCTCGCCCTCTTCTTGTGCATAGCATGCAGCAAATTCGCTTAAGCTAAGAATAAGCAAAATTACCGTTAACAAACGCTGAGGAAAAAACTTCATATCAATACTTTAACTCATTGCAGCTTTTAGCAAAGCTATCTTTCGCGCATCCTTAATCCGAGGCGAGGCTTCAGCTCCCGAACAAACATCTATGAAGGTCGAACCGAGCTCCAGAGCCTTAGTAAGGTTATCGATCTTAACTCCCCCGGCTAAGCCCCAAAAGCCCGCTGCTTTATAACCGCGCAAAAGTTCCCAATCAAATTTCAGTCCACTACCAGGCATTGGTCCGTCAAATAAAATCCCATCGACATGAACATCATAATTTTTTGCCTCTGCCACATCTTTCTCTGATGAAATCCTCAGAGCTTTCCAAATAGCGATGTTCATGTTTTTCTGGGCGACAAGGCCTTTTACGTTCTTTAAGAATTCTAACGACTCGTTACCGTGAAACTGCAACGTATCAATCTCAGGAAAATCTTTGATAGCCTCTTGGACTTCAGCAAACGAGGGGTCAACGAACACGGCAACTATTTTGCAGGAACTAGTACTTTTCGATATGGATTTTGCCTCTAGGAAAATCTGTCTGGCCTGGGCGGGCGTTAGGGCGCGAGGCGATTGCTTGGAGAAGTTAAAGCCAACAAAATCAACGTTGTTCTCGCCACACGAGATAAGGTCCTCAGAACGAGTAATTCCGCATATTTTTAGCAATCTAGGCCTAGTTTTGGTGGTCTGATTCATGTAAAAACTTAAAACTCTAGCTTAAAGGCTTCAAAAAGCCACTTTAACATAGGATAGGCGGATATTGGATACCACAGAGATTTCCCAGGACGTTTTTACTAAGCTTATGAACCTGCCGCAGGACCCTGGCACGCTGGCTATCGTTTTTGGACCTGTGGGCTTACTCATCTTAATTGCGATTATTTTCTCAATCCTGGTGTTCTTCAAACGCCGACGTGAAGCCCGCTTTCTTCAGGAAGAAGGTCGAACCGGAGTAGCCGACGAAAAACTAACG
>CAZTHV010000538.1:0-1741 GCA_964613165.1 uncultured Marmoricola sp. | reverse complement strand
GGGCACCAGAGCGAGCAGGCGGGTCACCTGCTCTCGTGCCCCCGTCCTCGTCGCCGACCTCATCCGGCGCCTCCGGCGGCCAGGAGCGTCCGCACCACCAGCTCGCGCACCGGCTCCGGCTCGCGGACGAAGGCGTCCTCGCCCAGCGCGAGCACCTCCTCGGCGAGGTGCCGGTGCGACCGGGCATCGACCAGGAGCTCGTCCCAGGGCGTGCGGTCGTCGGGACCCGGCACGCCCTCCGTCATCCGACCGGCCCGGCGGCGCAGGTCGATGCCTCGGTCCCGGCGCACCAGCACCGTGGCGGTCACCCGCTCGCCGGGGCCGGCCAGGCCCGCGACGAGCTGGTGCACGTCGACGTCCTCCGGAACGGCGTACGCCCCCGGCGGGCCGTCCGGGCTCACCTCGCCGCGGATCCGGCTGAGTCTGAAGACTCGAGGCTCGCCACGATCGCGGTCGTGGCCGACGACGTACCAGCGCTCGTACGCGGTGACGACCGCCCACGGCTCCACGTGCCGCTCGGTGTCGGCGTCCTCCCCCGGCCGGCGGTAGCCGAAGCGCACCGGCGTCCTGGTCACCGTGTGCTCCCAGAGGGAGTCGAAGGCCGGCTCGTCGGCGACCAGCCGCGGCTGGAGCACGTCGAGGGCATCGCGGTCGACGGCGTGCCCGGCCGCGCGGAGCTTCATCAGCGCCGTCGAGGTCGCGGCCGCCTGGTTGGCGCTCTCCCACACCCGCGCAGCCAGACCCAGGACAGCGACCTCCTCGGGGGTGAAGTCGATCTCCGGCAGCTCGAACTCGTCGCGGCGGATGCGGTAGCCCTGCTCATCGCCGAAGAGCGGGTCGATCGAGCCCAGCTCCACCGGGATCCCGAGGGCGCGCAGGTCGTCCTTGTCCCGCTCGAACATCCTCTCGAAGGAGTCGGGGCTGCTGCCGCCGTATGCCTCGATGCTGTCCCGGATCCTCGCCTTGCTGACGAACCCACGCGACACCAGCAGCAGGATCACCAGGTTGAGCAGCCTCTCGGACTTCGCGGCGGACATGCCTAGCCCACCTCCAGCTGCGGGCCGGGGACTCGGGTCAGGCGGGGGGACACCGGGTCAGGCTATGCGCGATCACATGCCCTCGATCAAGCGTTCCACACGCTCGTCGTGGGACCGGAACGGGTCCTTGCACAACACGGTGCGCTGCGCCTGGTCGTTGAGCTTGAGGTGCACCCAGTCCACGGTGAAGTCGCGCCTGCGCTCCTGGGCCTTGCGGATGAAGTCGCCGCGGAGCTTGGCCCGGGTGGTCTGCGGCGGCACCGACTTGGCCTCGAAGATGCGCAGGTCGTCGGTGACCCGGGCCACCGCCCCGCGCCGCTCCAGGAGGTAGTACAGCCCGCGATCGCGATGGATGTCGTGGTAGGCCAGGTCCAGCTGGGCGACCCGCGGGTGGCTCAGCGGCAGGTCGTGCTGGGCGCGGTAGCGCTCGATCAGCCGCCACTTGATCACCCAGTCGATCTCCCGCTCGACCAGGCCCAGGTCGCCGGACTCGACCGCCTTGAGACCGCGCTCCCACAGGTCCAGGGTCCGCTCGATGACCGGCGTGCGCAGCTCGCGGCGATCGACGAAGTCCCGGACCCGGCTGAGGTACTCACCCTGGATCTCCAGCGCGCTCGCCTCGCGGCCGTTGGCCAGCCGCACCCTGCGACGGCCGGTGAGGTCGTGGGAGATCTCCCGGATCGCCCGGATCGGGTTCTCCAGGG
>CAZTHV010000537.1:0-1754 GCA_964613165.1 uncultured Marmoricola sp. | reverse complement strand
CTCGGCGATCGCGGTCAGCATCTCGTAGATCTCGCTGATGTCGTTGCCGTGCCGCCGCAGCGTCACCTCGATCTCGGCCTGGTCCATGGCCTCACGGTAGGTCCTGGGTCGTCATCGGGGAACCGGTCGTCGGAGATCTGTGGACAACCGAGCAGAATGGTGGGGTGAGTCGACCTCGTCTGCCCCGGAGCCCGCACCTGGCGAGCCCGCGCAGGGCGGCGAGGCTGCCCATGGTCGTGGGGGCTGGGCTTGCCGTGGCGACCGGACTGGTGGCTCCGGTGGCCGGTGCCGCCCGCGGAGTGCGCCGCTCGCTCGGCTCGGCGCCCCCGCCGTACGACTCACCGCAGTTCCACGACGGCGTCTTCCGCAACCGGCTGCCGGCGAGGCTGCTGGACTCCTCGGACACCTCCTTCCTCCGGGACTGGATATCCCGGGGCAGCACCGGGCGGCCGGCCGGGCCGGTGCCCCTCGCGCGCCCCGGCCTGCCGGTCGACGCGGACGACCTGGCCGCGACCTGGCTCGGCCACGCGACCGTGCTGCTGGAGGTCGGCGGCCACTGGGTGCTCACCGACCCCGTCTGGAGCGACCGGGTCTCGCCCTCGGCGACGGTCGGGCCGCGACGCCAGCATCCGGTGCCGCTGGCTCTCGGTGACCTGCCGACCCTGAGCGCCGTCCTCATCTCCCACGACCACTACGACCACCTCGACACCGCCACTGTCGACTGGCTCGCCCGGGAGCAGTCGATGCCCTTCGTGGTGCCGCTCGGCATCGGCGCCCACCTGCACCGGTGGGGAGTGCCGGACAGGCGGATCGTCGAGCTCGACTGGGACGAGTCACACACCATTCGAAGCCAGGACACTCGACGCCAGGGAACTCGGGGACAGGGCATCGGGGACCTGGAGCTGATCTGCACCGAGGCCCAGCACTTCTCCGGCCGGTCGCTGACCCGCAACCGCACGCTGTGGTCGTCGTGGGTCGTCCGCGCCGGCGAGGCCGATCGGCGCCGGAGCGTGTTCTTCGGCGGCGACACCGGCTACACCCCGGCCTTCGCCGGGATCGGCGAGCGGTTCGGCCCGTTCGGTCTCACGCTGCTGCCGATCGGGGCGTACGACCGGCGCTGGCCGGACGTGCACCTGGATCCGGCCGAGGCGGTGCGCACCCACCTCGACGTGGGTGGGGACGTGCTGCTGCCGATCCATTGGGCCACCTATGACCTGGCCTTCCACGGCTGGGCCGACCCGGCGAGCTGGCTGGCGCGCGAGGCCGTCGAGCGGTCCGTACGGGTGGCGATCCCGCGGCCCGGAGAGCGCGTGGACGCCACCGCGGAGCTTCCGGCCGAGGATTGGTGGAGCGCGCTCGGATCTCGATGAGCCGGGCCGGGGGAACGACTCCCGGTCCGGGGCGCTGGCTGTCGGTGCCGCCGCATAGGCTGGATCCCACGATGAGCGAGCGGTCGACCGGCACAGCCATGCAGTTTCCCATCCCCGGCCTGCCCATGGAGCCCGCGGCCGAGGTGGGCCGGCGGTCTCGGAGCCGGCCGGGCAAGGATGAGCTGCTGGCCGGGCTCAACGAGCCTCAGCGCCGGGCCGTCGTCCACGAGGGCACACCGCTGCTGGTGGTCGCGGGCGCGGGCTCCGGCAAGACCCGGGTGCTCACCCGGCGGATCGCCTGGCTGATCTCCGAGCGGGGCGCCCACCCAGGCTCGATCCTGGCGATCACCTTCACCAACAAGGCCGCGGCCGAGATGCGCGAGC
>CAZTHV010000536.1:572-1757 GCA_964613165.1 uncultured Marmoricola sp. | reverse complement strand
GATCTCGCATTGGCCCGCGGTGGCCACTTCGTGGTGGTGCACTTCGACTTCCAGACCCATCGCTTCCAGGGTCAGGCACATGGCCGCACGCACATCGCCCAGCGAATCCACCGGGCTGGTGGGGAAATAACCACCCTTGACGCCTGGCCGATGACCCGTGTTGCCGTCCTCGAAACGCTTGCCGGAGGACCAGGCGGCCTCGCGCGACTCGATCTCGAAGAAACTGCCCTTCATGCCTACGTCGGAGCGCACGCTGTCGAAGATGAAGAACTCCGGCTCGGGACCAAAGAAAGCGGTATCGGCCGTACCACTGGCCTTGATGTAGGCCTCGGCGCGCTTGGCCACACCGCGCGGGCAGCGGCTGTAGCTCTGCATGGTGCTGGGTTCCAGCACATCGCAGCGGATGATCAGGCTCTTTTCCTCGGTGAACGGGTCCAGCACCGCGGTGCTGGCATCAGGCATCAGCACCATGTCGGACTCGTTGATGCCCTTCCAGCCGGCAATCGAGGAACCGTCGAACATGCGGCCGTCCTCGAAGAAGCTGTCATCGGCCGTACGCGCGGGGAAGGCCACATGCTGCTCCATGCCACGCATGTCGACGAAGCGCAGGTCGATGAACTTGACCTCGTTGTCCTTGATCAGCTTCTTGGCGTTTTCCACAGACATCAGGGCACTCCGTTGGGTAGGTTTGCCGCACCGCAGCAAGACGCGTGCCAGCGCTGCCGGCGGCTCCTGCAGTGGTATCAGGCATAAGACATGCGGACATCCATGCACCAACCCGGATCAATCTGCACCGCGATGGTGCACAGCATCCCCGGCACTGGACTCCAATCCACCGGTTCCGGCTGCAGCTCATGCAGTTGCGACCACTGCCGTTCTGCGATCACCAGAACGGACTGCCGGAGCTGCCAGATGACCAGCCGTCGCTGCCCGACCCGCCATGCCCGGACATCACCGGCAGTCCCCGGAGGAACCACCTGTGCAACGTCTGCAGCAGCCATGACCTATGTCCTGCCATGACCTATGGACCTTGAGAAATCATGGACTTGCCCGGTTGAGGGACTCTTCGTGAAGCCCCCCGAAAGGCAGCACACGGTTTCACAATGAAGACGCCGGCACTGCCCTAGACTCGGGCACTTCGTCCAGCCATCCGGCACGGCACGTCTCCCACTGGTGGTCCGTGTT
>CAZTHV010000536.1:0-562 GCA_964613165.1 uncultured Marmoricola sp. | reverse complement strand
GCGCAGCCGCGTGGATGGCGAACTGGTGCGCATCGCCTTCGAGGAGGGACAGCAGGTGCAGAGCGGCGACCTGCTCGCGGAGATCGATCCGCAGCCCTATCGCATCCGGGTGGCCCAGGCAGAGGGTCAGCAGAAGCAGAATCTGGCGGAACTGGAGAACGCCCGCGCCGAGCTGGGGCGATACCGCGAACTGCGCAAGAAGGGCTATGTGTCCGCCCAGGATGAAGCCAATATGGAAGCCCGGGTGCGCCAGTACGAGGCACGCCGGCAGACCGATCAGGCCTCGGTGGATGAGGCACGGCTGCAGCTGAAGTACACCCGCATCACCGCACCGGTGTCCGGCCGCATCGGCCTGCGTGCCGTGGACGTGGGCAATCTGGTCAGTTCAGGTGGCGGCGAAGGTCTGGTGACCATCACCCAGATGGCACCGATCAGCGTGATGTTCACCGTGCCTGAGAACGAGCTGCCCGCGGTGATCGACGCCGTGCGCGAGCAGTCGGCCCTGCCGGTGCAGGCTTGGGACCGCGAGGAACGCCAGATCCTGGCCAACGGCATGCTGTCG
>CAZTHV010000535.1:0-1757 GCA_964613165.1 uncultured Marmoricola sp. | reverse complement strand
TCGCGGCTCCTGGTCCAGGAATCCGTCGCGGAAGAGGTCCTCGCCAAGCTCAAGCGCCGGATGTCCACCCTGCGCGTGGGCGACCCGCTCGACAAGAACACCGACATCGGCGCGATCAACTCCGCGGAGCAGCTGGCCAAGATCCGCGCCCTCGCCGAGATCGGCGAGCAGGAGGGCGCCGGCCGCTGGTCGCCGAGGTGCGATCTGCCCGACCACGGCTACTGGTTCCCGCCGACGATCTTCACCGAGGTCAGCCAGGCGCACCGGATCGCCCGCGAGGAGATCTTCGGCCCGGTGCTCTCGGTGCTGACCTTCCGCACTCCCAAGGAGGCGGTGGAGAAGGCCAACAACACCCCGTTCGGCCTCTCCGCGGGCATCTGGACCGACAAGGGCTCGCGCATCCTCTGGATGGCCTCGCAGCTGCGCGCGGGGGTCGTCTGGTCCAACACGTTCAACCGCTTCGACCCGGCCAGCCCGTTCGGTGGCTACAAGGAGTCGGGCTACGGCCGCGAGGGCGGCCGCCACGGGCTGGAGGGCTACCTGCGATGAGCCGCCTCGATGTGAAGAAGACCTACAAGCTCTACATCGGCGGGGAGTTCCCGCGCTCGGAGTCGGGGCGCTCGTACGTCGTCAACGATGCCAAGGGGCGGTTCCTCGCCAACGCGTCGCAGGCCTCGCGCAAGGACGCCCGCGACGCGGTCAAGGCCGCCCGCGCTGCCTTCGGAGGCTGGTCGGGGCGGACGGCGTACAACCGCGGCCAGGTGGTCTACCGGATCGCCGAGGTCCTGGAGGGACGCCGCGACCAGTTCGAGGCGGAGCTGCGGGTCGCGGAGGGGATCACCGCCGCCAAGGCGCGCACGTACGTCGACGCGGCAGTCGACCGGGTGGTCTGGTACGCCGGCTGGGCCGACAAGATCGCCCAGGTGACCGGCGGCGCCAACCCGGTGGCGGGGCCGTACTTCAACCACTCTGCCCCCGAGCCCACCGGAGTCGTCGCGATCGTCGCGCCGGCCGGTCCCCTGCTCGGCCTCGTGTCGGTCGTGGCGCCGGTGATCACCACGGGCAACACCTGTGTCGTGATCGCCAGCGAGCCGCACCCGCTGACTGCGATCACGCTGGGCGAGGTGATGGCCACCAGCGACCTGCCCGGCGGCGTGGTCAACGTCCTCACCGGCTCCGTCGCCGAGATCGCCCCGTGGCTTGCCTCGCACATGGACGTCAACGGCCTCGACCTCACCGGGGTGGCCGACGCCGAGCTGGCCCGCTCGCTGGAGGAGGATGCGGCCGAGAACCTCAAGCGGGTGCGCCGCCCGGGCGTGGAGGACCTGCTCGCCGCCCCCGCGCTGGACCGGATGACCACCTTCCTGGAGACCAAGACGGTCTGGCATCCGATGGGGATCTGAGCCACCGCTCCGGCTGACGCTGTGGGCATTACTGGCCACGAATCGTCCACAGGTCCGCCGACGGCGGGGTTCTCCACAAGGTCAGATCGTCTGTTCGTTTGTGTCGGCGCACCTCTCTAGTGTGGTCACATGTCGATCGGCCCGGCCACCGTCCCGCAGCATCCGTTGCTGGGGCTGGTCGACGCGCTCGAGACGCTGCGGGATCGAGCCGCCGAGGCCAACGCGTGGTCGCTGTCCGATGGCGAGCTGCGGGAGGCGCTACCCCGGTTGACGCGGGTGCTGTCCGGGCTGGGTGGGGTCCAGGCCCGCTTGCTGGCCGAGGCCGACCGCCGCGACCTGGGAGACGCGGGCGGC
>CAZTHV010000534.1:748-1760 GCA_964613165.1 uncultured Marmoricola sp. | reverse complement strand
TCGTTCACCGCGACCTGGCCGTGGTCACCAAAGCATTCGCTGGAGGAGGCGTGGAAGAAGCGCACCGGGCGACGGCGCAGCCGCAGCACTTCCAGCACGTTGAGCACCGCGGTCAGCACGCTGTCCAGGGTCTGTGCCGGCTGTTCGAACGAAAGGCCGACCGAACTCTGACCAGCCAGGAAATAGACCTCGTCCGGTGTGCTGGCGTCCACCGCGGTCCAGACGCTGCGGAAGTCGGCCGGCGCCATTGAAAGCATCTGCACCCGGTCCGCCAGCCCCAGTGCGTGCAGGTTGCTCAGCGTGGCGGTCTGGGCATCGCGCGAGGTACCCCAGACGCTGTAACCGCGGTCCAGCAGGAAGCGCGCCAGATAGGCGCCGTCCTGGCCGGTGATGCCGCAGATCAGCGCGCGCACCGCGCCTGCTCGTAGTGATCGAGCAGCAGACGGGTCTGCACGCTGCGGTCATGCTGCTGCTGCAGGTAGGCGCGACCGGCGAGCACCAGTCGCTGTCGCAGCGCCGTGTCTTCAACCAGTTGTTGCGTGGCCTGGGCAAAGCTCTCGCCATCGGCGGCGATCAGCAGTTGCTCGCCGTGGCGTGCTGCCAGGCCTGCCGCCGCCGCCGGGGTGGCAATCACCGGCAGGCCGCGGGCCCAGGCTTCCAGGATGCGCATGCGGATGCCGGAGGCGACGAACAGCGCCACCACGGCGATGCCGTCGGCAGGGAAGGCGTCCACTGCTTCCTCTGGGCCGGGTGGCAGTGCAGCAATGGATGGCGCAGCTGCAGTCCGCCATAGAGCATTGCCTGCGCGGCCGGCACCCGCGCATGGATGCGGTCCAGTGCCTGCGCGACGAACCAGCGGTTGCCCTGTTCGTTGGGCCACCAACCGCTGCTGCCGAACAGCACCAGCGTGGGTGTGGTGGCGCTTGCCGGGTGCGCCGGTGCGCAGGGCAGCGTGTGTGGAAACGGCGGCGACACACTGTGGATGCGAGCCTGTGCACGTGGCGCGATGCCC
>CAZTHV010000534.1:0-738 GCA_964613165.1 uncultured Marmoricola sp. | reverse complement strand
GCAGGGCGCCGGCATCGGCTGCGGTCAGGCACACCACCTGGCTGCTGCGCTGCATGGCACGGCGTTCATCGCGACGCAGCCGCCAGGCTTCCAGCAGCAGCAGTCGTGCATGCCAGCGCTGACGTGCGACCTGCTGCCACAGCGAGGATTCCACGTTCTGCATGCGCAGCAGCACCGGCACGCCGGCCCGCAGCGCAGCGCGGGCGTGGGCAAATGCCTGCAACTGTTCCACATGCACCACGTCCGGCTGCCAGGCCTTGATCAACTCGCCCACGGCCTTGCGCAAGGCCGGATGGAAGTGGCGGGCGCAGCTCATGGACCAGCCACGCAGCAGCGAGGACGCGGCGGCACGCAGCCAGCCGCGCCGCCGCACCGGCACCAGATGCGGCGTGCAGACCCGCCGCAGCGCGGCACTGCTGGCCTCATCCAGATCGGCAATGTGGCCCGGTGCGACCAGCCGGATGGCGTGGCCCTGGGCGGCCAGGGCCTGCAGGGTTTCCCACAGCACCAGGCGGCCGCCGTCGACCGCAGGCCAAGGCAGCTTGGTGGCAATGCACAGGATCTTCAGAATGCCACCGCAGGCTGCAGAAAAAGAAACGGAATGTTAACCACGACCACCACGCCGGATGCTGGCGTCCGCTGCCGGTGCCGGTGACAATCGCCGCGCCATGCGCATCCCGTTCATCTGCAACCGCCTTCCCGGGCATCAGCCACGTGGCGCCCAGCTGCGTGCCATGC
>CAZTHV010000533.1:0-1761 GCA_964613165.1 uncultured Marmoricola sp. | reverse complement strand
CCACCTGGCCTATGTGAAGGAGCGTCGTTCCGACGCCGAGGCCAAGGACATCCTCGACGAGGCGCTCCAGACGCTGCGCACGCGTCGTAAGAACGGCGAGATCATCTTCTGATCACTGCCGCAACCTCGCCGAGGCGGCGCAGACTCCTTCACTGAGTTCGCCGAGGCGGCGCGAATTCGTCATTCAGAAGTGAATTTGAGCCGCTTCGATGAATCGAGTAGGTGAATTCGAGCCGCCTCGGCGGCAGCGGGCTGGTCGAGGAACCACAGCACCTCGCCGAGCGGTTGGATGCCGCGGGCGGGGGTCTGCTCGACGCTGCCCTCAGGCGCCAGCGAGGCCGCCACGGCGCCGGCCTTCGATGCGCCGGAGACCAGGAACCAGACCTCCCGCGACCGGCTCAGCGCCTCGAAGGTCAGGGTGACTCGGTCCGGCGGCGGCTTCGGGGAGTCGTGGACCGCCACCGCGATGGCGTCCTCGGCGCGCAGTGCCGGGTGGCCGGGGAAGAGCGAGGCGACGTGACCGTCCGGGCCGATGCCGAGCATGAGGACGTCGAAGGCATCCCCGGCATGCTCCCTGATCGTCGCGGAGTACGCCGCAGCCGCCTCCTCGGCCGTCGCCACCTGATCGGACCCCGGGATCTCGTGTACCCGGGTGGCGCCGACCGGATCGAGCCAGTCCCGGCGGGCCCCCAGGGCGTTGCGGTCGGAGGAGTCGCCGTCGACGAACCGCTCGTCGCCCCACCAGAAGTCGACGCGGGTCCAGTCGAGCCGTGCCGCCGAAGGGTGCGCGGCCACCGCGCGGTGCACCTGCGTGGCGATGCCGCCGCCGGTGAGGCAGACCCGCGGGACGCGGCCCACTGCCTGCAGCTCGGCGATCCGCGTGACGAGCCGCCCGGCGACATCCTGGGCCAGCTCGGCGGGGTTCGGATGGAGCAACCTCACAAGCCCTCCAACTCAGAGGCACGATGGATAGGGCGAATGCTTGCTGCGCGACGGCAGACCCTATCCATCGAGCCTCATCAGCCGTCGCACCGTCGCGCGGTAGACGTCGTCGTCGTCGAGCCGGCGCAGCTCCTCGGCGAGCAAGTCGGGCAGCGCCCGGCGCTTGAGCGCGACCGGGCGGTCCGGGCATCCCGGCGAGGAGAAGACCGCCAGCCTCCCGTCGGGCCGGGCGATCCGGATCGGTCCCTCGGCGGTCTCCAGGACCACCTCGGTGATCCCCGGCCCGCGCGAGCTGTGCCGGTCGACCGGCACCCGGAGCCGGTCGTTGAGCCAGGCGCGGAGCAGGTCGGCGCTCGGGCTGATCCGCTCGGCGGTCACCGAGGCCCGGCGCACCTTGAGCGGCTGCTGGTCCAGGGCCGCGGCCAGAAGGGCGCGCCACGGCGTGATCCGGGTCCAGGCGAGGTCGGTGTTGCCGCGCTCGTACGCGGCGCACTGGCCGAGCATGGCGGTCGCCTTGCGCCGGGTCGCGCCGGCGGCATCGGTGATCCGGCGCTGGGCCAGCGACCCGAGCGGGTCGCGCGCCGGGTCGGCGGGCGGGTCCGACGGCCACCACACCGCGACCGGCGAGTCCGGCAGCAGCAACGGCAGCACCACCGAGGCGGAGTGCTTGACCACCTCACCGGAGAGCCTGATCATCGCGGTCTCGCCGCTCCAGCCGTCGCCGATGCCGACCTGGGCGTTGACCCGAGGCCGACCGCGGCCGTCGCCGGTGATCACCGCCAGCACCCGGGCGGGATGCTCCCGGCTGGCCATCCGGGC
>CAZTHV010000532.1:987-1781 GCA_964613165.1 uncultured Marmoricola sp. | reverse complement strand
AGCCACCGGTGATGCCGTCTATGTCTAGAATTTCTCCAGCAAAGAATAGTCCGGAATTGATCTTGCTCTCCATCGTCTTAAAATTGATTTCAGAGAGTTTCACGCCGCCACAAGTAACAAACTCGTCTTTAAACTCGCCTTTTCCATCGATGGCTAGCCGACAGTCCTTTAGATTGGAAGCAATCTTCTCCAATTGCGGCTGATTCAATTGACTCCATGTCGTATCGGGCGTTGTTAGATTCACAATCTGCTTCCAAAATCTTGCTGGTATAGAGGTGGGATTAATATTCGAGACCTGCTTCTTAGGATTAGATTTCTTTTGAGCAAGAAGGTTCTCCCTAATTTGTTGCACACTTTGTTCTGGTAGAAAATCGATGGAAAGCATGGCTTTGTATTCGCAGGCATGCAGTTCTTTGGCTGCAAATGCCGATAATTTCAGAATGGCTGGGCCACTTAGCCCCCAATGAGTCATAAGAAGGGGGCCTGTCTGCTTAAAGCTTTTAGAAGCGTTGGTGGCGAGTTTTAAAGAGACTTTCTCAAAGGAAAGTCCCGAGAGGTCTTTTATCAATGGGCTTTCGATACAAAACGTAAACAGAGAAGGTACTAGCTCGGTAATCGTATGCCCCAAATCCTTTGCGAATCGGTGTCCGGTATGCATACTCCCAGTTCCCAAGAACAGGGAATCGCAATCAATCTCATGATCTTTCAAGACGACAGTGTATTGGTTATGTTCTTTCTTCTTTACGCCTTTAACCATCGTACCAGTTTTGACTTCAATCCCTAAAGATTTCGCT
>CAZTHV010000532.1:272-977 GCA_964613165.1 uncultured Marmoricola sp. | reverse complement strand
CATAAACAGTCAATGATTGTCGCCGATCTGTTTGTTGTGGGAAACATTCGGCCATCGTCTTCGGCTTTAAGCTCTACACCATGCTGCTTAAACCATTCAATGGTGTCTTCTGGACCAAATTGATGAAGAGGTCCCAATAATTCCTTGGATCCTCGTGGATAGCAGCTAGCGAACTTTCTCAGGTCGAAGAGGTTATGGGTGACGTTACATCTGCCACCACCGGAAATCCTTACTTTAGTAAGAACCTGCCGCGTAGCTTCAAGGATCGTCACCTTATAATTTGGATGTTTCTTTTTTGCATGAATGGCGGCAAAAAATGAGGCAGCACCTCCGCCAACGCAAACTACCTCTTTGCTCATTTATAAGCTCGCTGAGGAAGATTCGTAAGAAGAGGTTTTGACGCGAGAGTATGGGTCAGAGCTTTTCTTTGGAGTTCTGGCTTTGTGAAGTTTCTTATAACTTTCGATCAACTTGATGTGTTTATCGAAGCCCTCAAGCTTCATGCTGGACTCTGTGAGGCCGCAAAACCTCACATCTCCCGTGATAGAACCTACGACGTTATCCATTGTCACTGCTCCAAACATCCTCTTCATATTGGGAAGGAAATGCTCTAGCTCTAAGTCCGGGTCCAAAGTTATATCGAGTACAGCATTTAGAGCTTGATAAAACAGTCTTCTCTCAACAGTGTTATCGTTATAATTTAAG
>CAZTHV010000532.1:0-262 GCA_964613165.1 uncultured Marmoricola sp. | reverse complement strand
TAAGAACCCCGTCACTAATTCTTTGGCATTTTCATAATCTTTGAGTGCCAAGTAGATCAGGATTTTTAACTCACCGATATCAAGTTGGCCCCAGACGGTGTTTTCGTCAAATTCAATGCCGATCAGTTCCGATATTTTAATGTAGTTATCAATTTGACTTTCCTCAAGTTTTGCAACCAAACTTGTCAGGCTTTCCTCATCCAAAGAATGAATGTTTAAAATATCCGACCTATAGTCCAGAGCCTTGTTGGTGTTATTCCAA
>CAZTHV010000531.1:0-1782 GCA_964613165.1 uncultured Marmoricola sp. | reverse complement strand
CTTCAGCATCTCGAGGGTGACGTTCTTGCCGCCGCCAAGAGGGCCAAAGAAGAACTTCGCGGTGAGGTCAGCCTTGCGGACGCGATCCCAGACCTGGCGGGGAATCACGATCGTGTTGGGGTATTCACCACGGGCACGCAGTGCGTTGAGGCGCTGCTTGACGTCCTCGATGAAGTCGATGGTCGCCATGTTGACCGCCGTGTAGGGCACGATGGAATTGGCGTAGTCGAAGTTCGACGTGTTGAAGGTCTTGCCGGCGATGCGCTGCTCCAACGAGAGCCGGACGCGACGCAGGAGGAGCTTGGACGCCTGGGCCTCCAGCGAGAACGCCTGGGCGACGTCGGCGGCAATGCTGTCGTCGAGCTTCTGGGTGAGGCCGCGGTCAACAGTCTTGTAGTTGTCCTTCTCCCAGGTCCAATCGACCTCGGGGTAGGGCGACTTGGGGGCGCGAACGGTGTCGCCGCCCTTGAGCAGCTCGGTGGCCTTGAGGGTCAGCTTGCGGTATTCACCGGAGCTGCGGTCCACGGTAAAGACCGGGAAGATCTCAAGACCGATCAGGAAGTTGTCGACCAGGAGCGCCTCCTCGAGAACAGAGGTCAGCTCCGGGCGGATTTCGGCGGTGGTGATTTGGTAAGCCAGGTCAGTGTCGGCTAAAATTATGTGGGTTTGTTAATAATTGATTAGGGCAGGAGGACCTCGACGATGGAGCCGGTGCCGGAGGCGGCCTGGAGGGCGGTGCCGGCAATGACGTTGGCGGGGTCGCCGACGACGTCGTCGACCTGGCCGGCGGCCACTCCGTAAACGGTGGCACCGGCGGCGAAGGCGGTGGCGGCCACCATGAAGGCGGTGCCGCCCGCGTTCTTCAGGCGGACGCTGACCGGGCGACCGGAGACAACCGGGGTCTCGGTGAGGCCGATGAAGTCCTCGCCAGCGCCAGCGGCGACGACTTGGACGCCCGACAGCTTGACGCGAAGACCTCGACCGAGGTCAGCGGCAGCAACGAAGGTGCGGGAAGGACCGAAAGTGAAAGAGCTCATATGTGAATATGTGGGTTTGTTAATTAACCTTTGCGGACGCCCTTACGGACGAGGTAGTCGCGGTAGGCGTCGGGGCTGGCCTTGATGACGGTGGAGAACGCCACGGACTGGGTGGCCTTCGGATTGGCTTCCAGGTGGGCAATGACCTGCTCCTCGAACTCGCCCGGCTCCTTGGTGCCGAAGTCGATCTTCGCGCCGGTCTTCGAGGTGAAGGACACGGTGCCAGCGCCGTGAGACGCAGCGGTGCCGCCGGTGGCGATCTGATCCTGGAGGTGCTTGTTCTGCTCGAGGAGAGCATCGAACTTGGTCTCGATGTCGGCGAACGCCTGGTCCTGAAGCGCGATCTCGCGCTGCGCCTTGGCCGCGCGGAGTTCGGCGGCAAACTGGCTGAGCTCCTTGAGCACCCCGGATTCAAGGCCCGTGGCCTCACCGCCCGCAGGAGCGGAAGCGGCGGCGGCAGGTTCGCCCTCGCCACCCTCACCGCCTTCATTGCCCTCGCCACCGGCGGCGTCGATTTCGGCGTTATGGGCTTCGATCGCAGCATCGACGGCGGCCGGATCAAGGCCGAGGGCGGTAAGCTCCTCGTCGGACATCTCGGCGAGTGCCTCGAGACCGGGCTCCTCCTGCTGGGCCTCGGCGAGGTCGGCCTTCAGAGATTCGATCTGCTCGTTAAGGGGCTCAGTGGCCTTGGCGACAGCCGCGTCGATGGCGGAGTTGGAGACGACGATGAGGCCGTCGTCGCCGA
>CAZTHV010000530.1:0-1817 GCA_964613165.1 uncultured Marmoricola sp. | reverse complement strand
GGACGTCGTCGTAGGTCAGGCCCAGAGTCGCGAACTTGGCGGGTACGTCGGAGAGCTCACCGGATGCCATGCTCCAGTCTAACGACGTGGAGCCATCGCCTCGTTCCAGGTCTCACGCGGTGCTTGACTGGGCGTATGGACGCGGTGGCAGAGGCGTTCGACGCGGTGCCGCGGTCGGGGTTCCTCCCGCCCGAGGCTCGCGACCGGGCGGCGTACGACGGACCGGTGCCGATCGGGCACGAGCAGACCAGCTCGCAACCACGGACGGTGGCGGCGATGCTCCGGCTGCTCGACGTCCACCCCGGGCAGCGAGTCCTCGACGTCGGCGCCGGCTCGGGCTGGACGACCGCGCTGCTGGCCCATCTGGTCGGCCCCGACGGCACCGTGCTCGGCGTCGAGCTGGTGCCCGAGCTGGCCGCGTGGGGCTCGGCCAACCTCACCGCGACGGCGTACTCCTGGGCCGCGATCCGTCCAGCGACCCTCGGCGTCCTCGGTCTCCCCGATGCCGCCCCCTTCGACCGCATCCTGGTCTCCGCCGACGCTCGCGAGCTGCCCGCCGAGCTCGTCGACCAGCTCGCCGACGGTGGCCGCATGGTCGTCCCCGTCCGCGGCACCATGACCCTCGTCGTCCGCCGCGGCGAGGACCGGGAGATCACCCATCATGGCCGCTATCGCTTCGTCCCGCTGCTGTGACAGCCGAACGAGAAGCGGCCCCCGGACATCGTCCGGGGGCCGCCGTTCGTTAGATGAGCGGCTCAGTGGCCGTGCCCGTGGCCGGCCGCGGCCGCGGGCTCCTCCTCCTCGGGCTTGTCCACCACGAGGGTCTCGGTGGTGAGCAGCATGCCCGCGATGGACGTGGCGTTGGCCAGCGCCGAACGGGTCACCTTGACCGGGTCGAGGATGCCCTGGGCCAACAGGTCGCCGTACTCGCCGGTGGCGGCGTTGTAGCCCGTGCCCGGCCCGGCCTCCTGGACCTTGGCGACGATGACGTAGCCGTTGTCCCCACCGTTCTCGGCGATCCAGCGCAGCGGCTCGGCGACCGACTTGGCGACGATGCGGACACCGTGCGCCTCGTCACCGGACAGGCCGAGATCGTCCTTGAGCACTGCGGCGGCATGCACGATCGCGGAGCCACCGCCGGCGACGATGCCCTCCTCGATCGCGGCGCGCGTCGCGGAGACGGCGTCCTCGATCCGGTGCTTCTTCTCCTTCAGCTCCACCTCGGTGGCGGCGCCGACCTTGACCACGCAGACGCCGCCGGCCAGCTTGGCCAGCCGCTCCTGCAGCTTCTCCCGGTCCCAGTCGGAGTCGGTCGCCTCGGACTCGGCCTTGATCTGCGCGACGCGGCCCGCGACCTCCTCGGACTTGCCACCGCCCTCGACGATGGTGGTGTTGTCCTTGGTCACGACGACGCGCCGGGCGGTGCCGAGCACCTCGAGGCCGACCTGGTCGAGCTTGAGGCCGACCTCGGGAGCGACGACCTGGCCGCCGGTGAGGACGGCGATGTCCTGCATCATCGCCTTGCGGCGGTCACCGAAGGCGGGCGACTTGACCGCGACCGCGTTGAAGGCGCCACGGATCTTGTTGACCACCAGCGTCGACAGGGCCTCGCCCTCGACGTCCTCGGCGAGGATGAACAGCGGCTTGCCGGTCGCGATGACCTTCTCCAGCATCGGGAGCAGCTCCGCGATGGCGGAGATCTTCCCCTGGTGCAGCAGGATGTAGGGGTCGTCCAGGACCGCCTCCATGGACTCCGGGTCGCTCACGAAGTACGGCGACAGGTAGCCCTTGTCGAACTGCATGCCCTCGGTGAACTC
>CAZTHV010000529.1:1534-1824 GCA_964613165.1 uncultured Marmoricola sp. | reverse complement strand
GCTGCCCGCGTTGAAGCCGAACCAGCCGAACCAGAGCAGCCCGGCGCCGATCATCGTCAACGTCAGGTTGTGCGGCTTCATCGGCTCCCTGCCGAACCCCAGTCGCTTGCCGAGCAGGATCGCCAGCACCAGGCCGGCGACACCGGCGTTGATGTGCACCACGGTGCCACCGGCGTAGTCGACCGGGGCGACGGTGGCGGCGCCGTCGGCGGAGCCGAACAGCACGGAGGCGAGCCCGTTCTCGGCGTCGCTGAGGAATCCCCCGCCCCACACCATGTGGGCCAGCGGGA
>CAZTHV010000529.1:738-1524 GCA_964613165.1 uncultured Marmoricola sp. | reverse complement strand
GCCGACGCCCAGGTACGTCGCACCGCTCACGTCCCGGAGACCGAACAGCTCGAACGGGTTGGCGAAGAGCGTGGCGACGTCCCTGGAGCCGTAGGACATCGACCAGCCCCAGAGCACGTAGACGATGCCGACGACACCGAGGGCGGAGAAGGACATCATCAGCATGTTCAGCACCGACTTCGAGCGGCTCATCCCGCCGTAGAACAGCGCGAGCGCCGGCGTGGTCATCATCAAGACCAAGGACGCCGAGACCAGCATCCAGGCCTGCAGGCCGTAATCCATGGAACCTCCAGTGGTGAGAGTGCTCGAGCGAGCGCCGGGGGCGTGCCGACGGCGCTGTCGGCACCCTCGACCGGGCTGTGGTCTCACGGTGGGGGTTGGAGGTTTCACCCACCTCATCGGTTCGGTTTCGTCCCGGTGACACCTGGTGGGGTCGTGTTACGAATATGTGAACGGCCCCGGAGACACCTCAACTGCCGAGGCGGCGCAAACTCACCCCGGCAACCCGCCGAGGCGGCGCAGGCTCACCCTAGCGACCCCGCCGAGCAGTGAATTCACGCCGCCTCGACGAGAGGATCAGTCGCCGAGCAGGGCGTCGACGAACGTCTCGGGGTCGAACGGCGCCAGGTCGTCGGGGCCCTCCCCGAGGCCGACCAGCTTGACCGGGACGCCCAGCTCGCGCTGCACCGCCACGACGATGCCGCCCTTGGCCGAGCCGTCGAGCTTGGTCAGGACGATGCCGGTCACGTCCACCACGTCCGCGAAGACGCGGGCCTGGACCATGCC
>CAZTHV010000529.1:0-728 GCA_964613165.1 uncultured Marmoricola sp. | reverse complement strand
ACCATGCCGTTCTGCCCGGTGGTGGCGTCGAGCACCAGCAGCACCTCGCCCACCGGACGCTGTTTCTCGATGACCCGCTTGACCTTGCCCAGCTCGTCCATCAGGCCGGCCTTGTTCTGCAGTCGGCCGGCGGTGTCGACCAAGACCACGTCGACACCGTGGTCGATCCCCTGACGGACCGCCTCGAAGGCGACGCTGGCCGGGTCGCTGCCCTCTGGCCCGCCGACCACGTCGACGCCGACCCGGGCGCCCCAGGTCGACAGCTGCTCCGTCGCCGCCGCCCGGAACGTGTCCGCGGCGCCGAGCACCACGCTCTTGTCGTCGGCCACCAGCACCCGGGCGATCTTGCCGACCGAGGTCGTCTTGCCGGCACCGTTGACGCCGACGACCAGGACCACGGCCGGGCTCTCGCCGTCGAGGCGCAGGGATCGGTCCATCGACGGGTCGACCAGGGTGAGCAGCTCCTCCCGCAGGACGGCCCGCGCGTCGGGCGCGGTTCCCTCGACCCGCAGTCGGGTGCGCAGCCGCTCCACCAGCTCGGTGGTCGGGCCCACCCCGACGTCGGCGGTGAGCAGGGTGTCCTCGATGGACTCCCAGGTGTCCTCGTCCAGGCGGTCACGGGAGAGCAGTGCCAGCAGTCCGCGTCCCAGTGCGCTCTGGGAGCCGGCCAGCCGCTGCCGCAGCCGGGCCAGCCGGCTGGCGGCGCTCTCCGGCCGCTCCACCGCCGG
>CAZTHV010000528.1:0-1824 GCA_964613165.1 uncultured Marmoricola sp. | reverse complement strand
ACCTGCACGATCGCGGTCGTGGTGTCCTCCACCAGCAGCGCGGGGTCGTGCCGCCGCCACCCGGCGGTCGCGATCGAGGGCGGATGGCCGAGCCGCTCCCACATCTCCTCCGCGGTGTAAGGCGCCACCAGCGAGAGCAGGATCGCGACCGTCTCCGCCGCCTCCCGGACCGCCGGGTCGGCCGGGCCGCAGCCGCTGTCGATCGCCTTGCGGGTGGCGTTGACCAGCTCCATCACCCGGGCGACCATCACGTTGAACCGGTAGGACTCGATCAGCTCGGCCGCCTCGTGGACGGTGCGATGGGTCACCCGGCGCAGCGTCACGTCGCCGGTCGCCGGGTCGGTGCCCCGCGCGGAGGTCACGTCTCCGGAGAGCCGCCATACCCGCTGCAGGAAGCGCAGCGAGCCGGCCGGCGAGAGATCCGCCCAGTCGATGTTGTCCTCCGGCGGACCGGCGAAGACGAGCGTCAGCCGCACGGCATCGACGCCGAAGTCGGCGAGCTGCTCGCCGAGGTTGACGCCGTTGCCCAGGGACTTGCTCATCTTCTTGCCCTGGTTGATCACCACGCCCTGGTTGAGCTGGGCGGCAAAGGGCTCGCGGAAGTCCAGCAGCCCCATGTCGGCGAGCACCTTGGTGAAGAAGCGCGCGTAGAGGAGGTGCAGGACCGCGTGCTCCACACCGCCGACGTAGATGTCGGCCGGCATCCAGGCATTGACCTTGGCGGTGTCGAAGGCCGCGGTCTCGTCATGGGGCGAGCAGTAGCGCAGGAAGTACCACGAGGAGTCCACGAAGGTGTCCATCGTGTCGCTGTCCCGCGTCGCCGCGCCGCCACACTTCGGACAGGCCACGTGGGCCCACTCGCTGGCCGCGGCCAGCGGGGAGACGCCCTTGGGCTTGAGGTCGGCGCCGCGCAGCTCCGGCAGGGTCACCGGCAGCTGGTCGTCGGGCACCGGCACCTCGCCGCAGGACGGGCAGTGCACGATCGGGATCGGGCAGCCCCAGTAGCGCTGCCGGCTGAGCAGCCAGTCGCGCAGCCGGAAGTTGACGGTGCCGACGCCGGCGCCGATCTGCTGGAGGAACTCGATGGTGGCGTGCTTCGCCTCGTCAACGGACAGGCCGTTGATGTCCAGCTCGCACTCGACGCCGGGGGCCGGGGAGTTGATCGTGGCGCCCTCGCCGGCGTAGGCCTCGCCGTCCCAGTCCGCCGGCGGCTCGGTGGTGCGCACGATCGGCAGGGCGAAGGTGGTGGCGAACTCCCAGTCCCGCTGGTCGCCGCCCGGGACGCCCATCACCGCGCCGGTGCCGTAGTCGGCCAGCACGTAGTCGGTCGCCCATACCGGGATGCGGGTGCCGGTCGCCGGGTTGGTCGCCAGGACACCCAGGTCGACGCCGGTCTTGGGGCGATCGGTGGCCAGCCGGTCGATCTCGCTGGCCTTGCGCACCTCGTCCCGGTAGACCTCGAACTCCGCCCGTCGATCGTCGGCCACCAGCTCCTCAGCAAGAGGAGAGTCCACCGCGACCACCATGAACGTCGTGCCGAACAGCGTGTCCGGCCGGGTCGTGAAGACCGTGATCGGCTGGTCTCGCCCCTCGACGGCGAAGTCGACGTGCGCACCCTCCGAGCGCCCGATCCAGTTGCGCTGCGCGGTGACCACCCGGTCGGGCCAGGTGGGGGCGAGCACGTCGAGGTCGTCGAGCAGCTCCTGGGCGTAGTCGGTGATCTTGAAGTACCACTGGTTCAGCTCACGCTTGGTGACCTCGGCGCCGCAGCGCTCGCAGCGGCCGTCGACGACCTGCTCGTTGGCCAGCACGGTCTGGTCGTTG
>CAZTHV010000527.1:0-1826 GCA_964613165.1 uncultured Marmoricola sp. | reverse complement strand
GGACGCACGCGCTCGAACACGGCATCGTCGCCGCCAGCCATGACGTCGAGCGTGCCGGCTTCGGCATCCTTCGGGGTACGCGACAGTGGAGCATCGACGAGCGTGATGCCCAGCGGGGCAAGCTCGATCGCCACCGACTTGACGAACCCGATCACACCCCACTTGGACGCCGCATAGTTGGCGTTGTTGGGGCCACCCTCGCGCGCCACCGAGGACGAGGTGGCGATGATCCGGCCGGAGCCCTGCTGCCTCATGGTCGGGATGACCGCACGGATCGAGGTCGCGACACCGCTCAGGTTGGTGCTGACCACGTCGTCCCACATGTCATCGGACATCTCCGCGACCGGCGCGAAGCCGGCCACACCGGCGTTGGCGATGAAGACGTCGACCCGGCCCCACCGCTGGACGGCCGCATCCACGAAGGCGCGCATATCCGCGCTGCTGCGGGTGTCCCCGGTCATCACGAAGGAGTCCGAGGCAGTGTCCGCGAGCATCTTCTCGGTCGTCGCCAGGTCTTCGGACGTGCCCATCGGTGCCGCCGACGGGAACTGGCGACAGATGTCGATCACCCCGACACGCGCCCCCTCGCGGGCGAACGCGAGTGCGTGGTTGCGTCCCTGCCCCTTGGCACCGCCGGTCACGAGTACCACGCGATCAGTCGGCTCAGTCATGACTTCCCCTCACTGGATTGGCTGTTCGTACGACGCTGCGGAACCGACCCCACGACGGAGTCCGAGAACCTCACGAGGAGTTCAGGGCGCTCAGGCCCGCCGATACGTCGAGGACCGATCCCGTCGTCGCGGTGCCACTGCCCAGCAGGAACCGCGCGGCGCGCACGACCTCACCCATCGGCACCCAGGTCCGGTCGTTCGGGTGACGGTTGGCCATGGCGTCCACCGCCCCCTGGTCCGACAGGACTTCCCTGCTGTCCGCCACAGCCGAACGGAACTCCGCGGAGGCAGCCATCGTGGTGTCGACCGGCCCCACACAGAGGACGTTCACCGCGACACCTGCCGGCGCGACCTCCAGTGCCAACGACTTGGCCAGGCCGATGGCGGCCCAGCCGGCGGCGCTGACGTGGGAGAGACCGGCCGCTCCTCGGCGAGCCTCGTCTCCGAGCACCACCAGGATGTTGCCACTGCCCCGCTCGGCCATCTGAGCGCTGAGCGTGCGCACCAGGTTGTAGAAGCCGTGCAGATTGGTGTCGACGACCTCCGCCCAGGCCGCGTCGTCCATGTCGCCGGCGTCGACCACGCTGGCGACGCCGGCGCAATTGACCAGCATGTCCACCGGGCCGACCTCGCTGAGGCACCGCTGGACTGTGTCGATGACCCGGATCCGATCACGCACGTCCAGCTCGTAGCCTGTGCAGGTGCCGCCCATGGCCCGGACCGCCTCGACGGCCGCGGTCAGATCGTCCGCTCCGGTCAGGGAGTAGTCCAGGGACGACATCGGCCTGGGCGCGTCGACCAGCACGATGGTCGCCCCGGCCTCGGCCAGCGCGAGGCTGACCTGGTGACCGATGCCGCGGGCTCCCCCGGCGACCATCACAACCTTGTTCTCGAACTCGTTCATCACATTCCTCTGATCTGGCGTCAAGCTCTCTGGCGGACCGGGAGTCGGCTCAGTAGCCGGCGAACGCCGGGCCCGACTCGGGCGGGACCACCCCGTCGAAGAACGGGCCGGTCTTCATGGACTTCTCCCAGGCATCGTCGGAGGCGAACGTCCGGGCCATGGTCAGCCGGAACGCGTCCTCGCCGATCGGGAGCCGAACGGGCGGGTTCTGCTGGAGCTCGACCATGTCCGCCATGACCATGCCCACGGCC
>CAZTHV010000526.1:1228-1828 GCA_964613165.1 uncultured Marmoricola sp. | reverse complement strand
CACCTCCACCGCGGAGCGCTCCGACGGCATCGAGGTGCCGCGCGTACTCTGGTTCCACTCTCGGGCTGCGATCGCCGAGGCAGCCTCAGGCGTCAGCCGTCGGACGCGGGTGGCATACACCCCGGAGAGTTCGACCGGCAGTGGAAGCGGCCGGTTCAGGCCCACGTCGCGTAGTGCGACCAGATCGGCCAGGTGGCTCACTGCGGAATCGGGATCCAGGGGACCGGTGATGAGCTGTCCGGTACCGCGACCAAGCTTGCCCGCGAGATGGGACACGACCTCCGACTGAGGCCAGGTCGCAGTGAGTGCCAGCAGCCGAACCCACTCGCGAAGCCGGTGCTTGGGGCGGATCGTGGAGTAGGTCACGGTCACGATCTGCGAGGCGTGTACGTGCTCGACGGTGCCGGTGAGCCGTCTCCCATCGGGTAGTGCGAGGTCGATGTCGACCGAGGTGGGTTCACCGGCGCGCAGGGTGTGCGTACCGCCGACGAGGGCGGCGACGCGTGGGTCGATGGACTGGCTGACTGCCCGGCCGAGTTCGCCGGGAGGCACCAGACCCCGACGTCGAATGGCAGCCCAGGCATCTGGGTAGGGCACGCC
>CAZTHV010000526.1:0-1218 GCA_964613165.1 uncultured Marmoricola sp. | reverse complement strand
GAAACGGCCCGGCACGCCGGCCAAGGCGTCGTCGAGCAGGCTCTGGCCGATCCGCCAGCGGTCGAGCCCGTCGAGATCGATCGGTAGGTCGTCATCGAGCAGCTCCTGCTCCCCGGGGAAGACCACACCGAGTCGTTGGCGCCAGAACGCCTTGATCGGATCCTGCACGAACGCCTCCAGTTGGGCGAGCGTCACGTCCGACAGCGGCAGGGCCGGGAGCGGTTCGGGCACGGCGGGTGTCGCTGCCGGACGAGGGGCATGCACGGCTCGGGCGCCGGCGAGGGCCGCCCGGTCGAAGCTGAAGGGCACCTCCGATCGCAGGAGCCCTCCGGCGGTCAGATTGCGCTGATCGAAGGGCTGTAGCGGATGCCGGGTCACCACGTCGGAACGACCGGTGAGGATTGCCACCTGATCGATCAGTTCTCCCAGCGGCACCGAGGGCGGCCGAGGTTGTCCGCGGTGTTCGTCTGCGCCGGTGTAGGTGATCACGAGGTGATCGGTGGCACTCAAGACGGCGTCGAGCAGCAACTGGCGGTCCTGTGATCGTGGGTCACGCTCGCCGGTCCGGGGGTGACGGGTCAGCAGATCGTCACCACTGTGCCGTGCGCTGCGCGGGAACACACCATCATCGAGGCCGACCAGCGCGATCACCCGCTGGGGCACCGAACGCATCGGCACCATCGTGCAGACCGTGATGGCTCCGGTTCCGAAGCCGACGCGGCCGGGCCGACCAGCCCAGCGTTCGCGCAGGAGGGTCACGAACTCGACCGGCGAGATCATGGTCCGGTCGTCGTCGAGGCCGTCGAGTTCCCGGTTGGTCTGCTGGCGCTGCCGCTGGTCGCCGGTGGCCACGGCCGTGAGGTCGTCCAGAGCGCCGGACACGAGTTGGGCCCAGCCGTGCGCGGTGTGTGCGGCGCCCAGGGAGTCCGCAGTGGTCGTGAGCAGGTCGACGAACGTGGCGAAGCGGCCGGCCAGGTCGAGGTCACCACTGGAAACGTCGTCCAGGGGCAGAACCTGGGCCACTGGATCGCTCGGGTCCAGCTGGGCGGCAGCGCCTGCGGCCAGCCGGTCCAGCCCGGCCGCCCAGGTGTTCTGGTCGAAGGGAACGCCGAACCGAGCCCGGTGGCTGGCATCGAATCCCCATCGAATCCCGGTTGCAGCCACCCAGCCGCTGATGCGTTCGAGGTCGTCGTCGTCGAAACCGAAGCGGTGGCGTAC
>CAZTHV010000525.1:0-1845 GCA_964613165.1 uncultured Marmoricola sp. | reverse complement strand
TCGAACGCGGCGCTTCGATGTTGTTGCGGCTGACGACCTGCTCGATCAGCGCTTCACGCACGCCCTGATCCGCTTCGCGCTCGGCCGACCGTTCCAGGTCGGTGCGCACCGCCGCCTTCAGGGCTGCGACATCGTCGAAGTCGCCGACGGACTTGGCAAACGCGTCGTCGAGCTCGGGCAGTTCCTGGCGCTTGACCTCATGTACCGTGATATGCACGCTGCGCGCCTGCCCGCGGCGTGATTCATCCGGATGATCGTCGGGAAAACGAATCTCGGTCTCGGCCGACTCGCCGGGCTTGAGCTTGAGGATCTGCTCCTCGAGCGCCGGGAGCGCCTGGCCCTGTCCGATCACGATGGTGTAGGGCTGGGCCGGCTTCCGCTCGCCGTCTTCGAGTGCGGCGACTTCCACGCGGACCATGTTGCCCTCGACCGGGGCGGTATCCTCGACCGGGAGCCACGCCGCCTTACTCTCGCGGAGCTGGTCGAGCTGCTCGTTGACCATGTCGTCGCTGACCGGCGCCACGGTGCGCTGAACCGAGAAGCCGCTCAGCTGCTCGACCTTGATCTCGGGCCGCACCTCGACCTGCAGCTCGAACTCGACCGGCTGGCCCTCTTCGAACTTGAGGTTCCGGACGCTCGGATCGGCAATCGGCTTGAGGTCTTCCGTAGTACGAGCCTGCTCCCAGCTTTCGCGGAGCACTTCCTCGACCACGTACTGCTTGATCGCCTCGCCGAACCGTTTCCGCACTACGGCCAGCGGGGCCTTGCCCTGACGGAAACCGGGAAGGCGAACCTGCCGGCTGTACTGGACGACGGCCCGATCCTCAGCGGCTTTGACCCGCTCGACCGGTACCGTGACTTGAAATGCTTTGGAGGCCGCGTCTTCGGCCGTCTTTACGATAGTGATGTCGGACATAGCCCGGAAACATAATGGGACAGGGCCCGGGCCGGGGGGCCACTTGGTCGGGCTTTCCGGGTCAGGCCCGGGAGCTGCCGGTCAGGGGTCGAGTGCCTCTCGGGCCGCGGCGGGGGTCGGCTGACTGCTGCTCACCGCTTGAACCACCATCTTGAGGCAGAAGGTCACGGCCGGCGTCCCGAGCCCGACACCCAGCAACAAGAGGTTGGCGGCAAGAACCCGTCCGGTCCAGCGATTGACCAGCTCCCGGTTACGGGTCAGGAATACCGCGGTTATGGCCGCCCCGTTGAGCACCAGGAAGGCAACGGCTGCGAGCCGAAACACCGTGGTACCGAATGCTCCGATTCCCTCAGCAAACGCGTCCAATGGTCACCTCCGGACGAGGAATCCTGCTTCGTAATCTGTCTTCGTTATGCGGCGAGAAGGGCCCGGCGATGCGAACGGCGGGAGTTGAACCCGCACCCCGTAAAGGACAGGATCCTAAGTCCTGCGCGTCTGCCAGTTTCGCCACGTTCGCGAGATGTGTCTTCGAACAGTACAAGCTTTGATGAGTGTCCGCGAGAGGTCGTTTCGCCCTGCAACCTTCGCGAAAAACTCGGAGATCGGGAGGCTCGTTCAGCCGCGGCGATGTTGGAGCAGGGCGGTTCGGCATCGCTCGCTTTCGGCGGCCACCTCATCCAGCAGTTCGACGGCGGTTGCCACCGTTCCGGTTCGCGCCGTGACCTCGATCTCGTTGCACATGCCGGCCAGCCCGGTCGCGCCCAGCGTAGCAGCCGCGCCCTTGAGCGCATGCGCGGCGCGTTGAGCGGCTACCGCTTCACCCGTCTCCACCGCCTGGCGCAGCACTGCCACGCGGGACGATAGGTCGGCAAGGAACATGTCGATCAGCTCGGTCACGATGTCGGGATCGCTCTCGCTCTGCAGGGTCC
>CAZTHV010000524.1:1604-1852 GCA_964613165.1 uncultured Marmoricola sp. | reverse complement strand
TTAGCAACTGGAGTTAGGTTTCTGCGAACATTTAGGGTTTCAGATGCGCTTAGCCTTTCGCCCACTTCAGTATGTGACCTTAGAGCGCTAGCATCGATTGAGTGATTTTGAATAGCTGGGCCTGTACCACGACCGTCTGCCTCAACTGTGCCAAGACGACGACCGAGGGCTTCGTTAGTTTCATGGATACTTGCTCTAGCACCGGTAACAGCGCCACGTTCTCCGCGCTCTCCACCTTTAATGATTTC
>CAZTHV010000524.1:367-1594 GCA_964613165.1 uncultured Marmoricola sp. | reverse complement strand
CTCAGGACACGCTGGGCGATGTTGGTGCGAGCACGACCGCCAGGAGCTGCGAATGTTGAACCAGCCATACCAAAGGCTAAGATTGCTACGAAAACTTTCATTGGACCTCCGAAAAATTGATGAGTCTAAAGTATTTATTTCTGATTAACTAAGAAGTATCAACAACTTAGCTTGAATCCGAGAACTCATATAATTATGCTTCCGGTGGAAACTACCCAAGCCTTTTCATTGTGTCAAATATTATTTTGTGTTTTAACAAATTTTGTTGATTTTTTCATACAATATGTATATAAAACTTTTAATGTTTCTTAGAATCTTTATGGATTTTTAATAAACTATTAACAAGATTGATAAAACTGGAGCACCCGAATGCGGATGAATGGACCCTCTATTATGCGCGAGACGACTGTTTATCTTTGCATAATTGCCATGCTTTTCACAAGCTGCGGCGGTCCTAGCGCTTATAAGACCTTACAAAATGCTGCTAGCGACGAAACCGCTGAAACTAGCACAGCCGAAGAACCTGCTCAACCAAGCGAACAAGCCCAAGCAGCGTTCATGAAGATGTCTCTGGCCGAGATCCTCTCTGATGAGGCGTTGGACTTATCTGAGTTTATCGCCAAGGTTCCACTTGTCACCTTCTTTTCGAAATTTAACGTAACCGACTTCGACTTAAGCAATATCGATCATAAGAAACTTGCAACACTTTCCGAACTCGAACTAGCAACCCTTTCTCATGCAATCACCATGGCCAAGTTTCAGCAGGTTGCCGAGATGACAGACATTGAGGTGATTGAAATGGCTGGTGAACTCCTAGCCAACTCACACAATGTTGCCGACGACATTAAGCGTACTTACTTTTATTCCAAAGATCGAAAACAACCTGAAACTGAGGAACTAGAAGCCAATTTAGCAATACAAGCTGTAAGCGAACGATCATTGGAAATCCTCAAGGCAAAAAACCTTCTCACAAAATACCTAGATTCTGATGAACCTATCCTGAGATGGGCGGCAGCCGGCACTTTGGTTTCCAATCTAAAGATTATTGAAGACCCGGAATATAAGAAATACGCAAGGCAAGAGCTCTTGGATCCGACCTTCACCGATTGCATCGGTTATAAAGATTGCCAATGGATGATGCAATATTTAGCAGAAATGGTCGAAGCAGCTCCCGAAATTATCACCAGTCCTGAATTTATCAAGAACGTCGATACAGCTATTGCATCG
>CAZTHV010000524.1:0-357 GCA_964613165.1 uncultured Marmoricola sp. | reverse complement strand
TTGCATCGGTAGATAATGAACTTTTTCAAGCAATGCTCTTCAAGCGCTTTGATTCTTTGGTCACTTTAGCAGAGTTTTATCTGCTGACAGGAATGACGCAGATAGACAACCTGGGTAAAGCTCCGAGACTTTCTACACAAGATGCCAACTCTATTCGCACTCGCTTAAAGAACCTCACTGGCAAAAACAGCTTTATGAGGCAATACAAGCCAACCTTAGATGACTTTATTGATAACCTGATTTTGATGGAAAAAGACGTAAAGAGTGTCAAATTTCCTTTAACTTTAGCTCACAAACTTAGAGTAAAAGCAGCAAAGAAAAGCATGGGACCAGTTGGCCTTGAAAACTATAAGTTGG
>CAZTHV010000523.1:0-1852 GCA_964613165.1 uncultured Marmoricola sp. | reverse complement strand
GCACGTCCCGGGGGCGATGGGCCGGCTCGGCACCCGGACGCCGGGCGGCCGGACCTACGACCTGCATCAGGGTGACCTGGAGGTGGACGAGAGCGCCGTGGCAATCGCCGCCAAGGTGCTGGCCGTCGCCGCGGTGCGGGCCCAGCTGGCCGGTGGTGATCGCGGCATGGTCACTACCCGATAACAACTCTCCCGGATCGGGCTTTCGCCATCCCGTCCGACGGGTTCCGTCGCCTAGGGTGACGGCCAATCCGCCCATCGATTCGACGCGGGCGGTCGAGACCCCGAGGAGGCATCTTGCGTCGCGTGAGCAAGATCGCCGTCGTGGCATTGGTGGCGTCCATGGCGCTGACCGGCTGCGGCAACGACGACAGCAGCAACCAGGGCGGCGGCGACAGCTCCGCCAGCAAGGACGTCTGCAAGACCGCGGACGGCGATGGCCCCAAGGTGGGTCTGGCCTACGACGTGGGTGGCCGTGGCGACCAGTCCTTCAACGACTCGGCGTACGCCGGTCTGGCCAAGGCGGTCGAGGAGCTCGGCGCGACCTGTGTCGAGGGGGAGGCGAGCGACGGCGAGGCCGAGTCTGCCCGTGAGACCCGTCTGAAGGACATGGCCGATGCCGGGATGAACCCGATCATCGGCGTGGGCTTCGCCTACAGCGACGCGGTCAACGCCGTGGCGCCGAACTACCCCGACATCAGCTTCGGCGTGATCGACGGCTTCGACCCCGACGACACCCCGAACGACAACGTCGCCTACCTCGGGTTCGCCGAGAACGAGGGCTCCTTCCTCGTCGGCGTCGCCGCCGCGCTGAAGACCCAGGCCGACCACATCGGCTTCGTCGGCGGCGTGCACAACGACCTGATCAAGAAGTTCGAGGCCGGCTACGTCGCCGGCGCCAAGGCCGTGAAGCCGAACGTCGACATCGACGTCAAGTACATCGAGGAGAGCGATCTCTCCGGCTTCGGCGACCCCGCGGGTGGCAAGGACGCCGCGACGGCGATCTTCGACGCCGGCGCCGACGTCGTCTATCACGCCTCCGGCGCCTCCGGCTCCGGTGTGTTCCAGGCGGCGACCGACGCGGGCGACGGCAAGTGGGCCATCGGCGTGGACTCCGATCAGTACCTCACCGCGCCGGCCGACCAGAAGCCGCACATCCTCACCTCGATGCTCAAGCGCGTCGACGTGGCGACCTTCGACATGGTCAAGTCGGTGGCAGACGGCAGCCCGTTGACCAGCTACCAGACCTACGACCTGGCTCACGACGGTGTCGGGTACTCCACGTCCGGTGGCTTCATCGACGACATCAAGTCCGACATCGACGGATACGGCGACAAGATCAAGTCCGGCGAGATCAAGGTGCCGGACAAGCCCTGATCGACGGCGATCGTCCCGGGCCCGGATCCACTGCGGTGAGTCCGGGCCCGGGTCCGTCCCGGCCGGGTGGCCGGTATTGCGGTGTGCGTCGCGATGGGCCAGAGTGCGTCAATCGCTACCAACCACGGTGTCGAGGGAGAGGGGAGCGGGTGCGGTGAGCGCGTCTGCGACACAGGTCGGCGACGACATTCCCGAGACGTCCGGGGGAGTAGTCGTCCGGGACATCCTCAAGCAGTTCCCGGGGGTGGTCGCCAATCACGACGTCAACATCACCATCCGTCCCGGCACGGTGCACGCCCTGATCGGCGAGAACGGCGCCGGCAAGTCGACGCTGATGAAGATCCTCTACGGCGTCCAGAAGCCCGACGGCGGCACGATCGAGGTCGACGGGCGGGAGGTGCGCTTCTCCTCGCCGACCGACGCGATCAAGGCCGGGATCGGGATGGTCTTCCAGCACTTCATGCTGGCCGACAAC
>CAZTHV010000522.1:0-1854 GCA_964613165.1 uncultured Marmoricola sp. | reverse complement strand
CACCCGAGGGACGCGCGCTGTTCAGCGGCCTCACCGTCGCCGAGAACCTCGAGCTCGGACGGCTGGGCTCCCGTCGCGCGACCACCCGATCCTCCCGCGAGCTTCTCGACACGGTCCTGGAGACCTTCCCGGTGCTGCGCGATCGGCGAGACCAGGTGGCGGGGAGCCTGTCGGGAGGTGAGCAGCAGATGCTCGCCATCGGTCGCGCGGTGATGGCACAACCCCGTCTCCTCCTGATGGACGAGCCGTCGCTGGGACTTGCCCCCGTGATGGTGCAGCGCATCGTCGAGGCGATCGCCGACCTGGTCGAACGGCTCGGTGTCACCGTCTTGATGGCCGAGCAGAACATCGGCGTCGCCGCGGCGCTGTCCGACCATGTCGCCGTCATGAACGCCGGATGCGTCGTCGGGACGGTCCACGCCGGCCCCGACAACACCTTGGATGTGGCAACCCTGACCGACCTGTACTGGTCCGGCGTCGCATGAACGCACGGGCCTGACTCCCCCACCTACCAACGCCAGACGACCCCCGACGACCCCACTGCACCCGGGGCCGAACCTCACCACCATCACCGAAGGAGCATCATGCGAAGAGCAGTACTTGGATCGGCCGCGCTCGCGGCGGCACTGACTGTGTCAGCCTGCGGCGGAGGCAGCGGCAGCTCGGGCGACGACGTGCTGGTCATCGGCGGACACGGTCCACTGACCGGGCCGGTCGCCGGCTACGGGGTGGCTAACCAGCGCGGAGCCGAGCTGGCGCTGGAGGACATCACCAAGCGCGGCAACCTCGCCTTCGACCTCAAGCTGGTCTTCGAGGACGACGCCTGCAACGCCGCGGAGGCCAACTCCGCCTACCAGCGCCTGGTCCACCGAACCGAGGTCGACCTGCTCTTCGGCGGCGCATGCAGCCCCAGTGCGCTGGTCGTCGCCGAATCGGCGGAGAACGAGAAGGTGCCCTACCTGAACACCAGCGCGACCAGCCCCGCCATCGCGACCCCACCGCGCACCCACGTCTTCTCCACCCAGGTCTCGGCCCTGGACGAGGCCACTTCGCTGGTCGACATGACGATCGAGCAGTTCAAGCCGTCGAAGGTCGGCTTCGCATTCACCGCCAACGACTACGGCGTGGGCGCCGTGAAGTCGGCCAAGGACGCCCTCTCGAAGCGGGCTCCCGACGTCGAGGTGGCCGTCGAATCAGGCTTTCCGCAGGGCACCTCCGACTTCAGCGGTGGCCTGCTGAGGGTGAAGAACGCCGATCCCGACATCCTCTTCGTGGTCGGAAGCGGGGCAGACCTCGGCACCATGCTCAAGCAGGCCCGCGACATCGGCGTCACTGCGGAGTTCGTCGGCTTCTCCTCGATCTTCACCGTCGACACCATGCGCACCGCCGGCGACCTCCTCGCAGGTGTCACCGGGTTCTTCTACACGCCCAGCAAGCCGGCAGCCAACTCGCCGAACGCCGAGCTCGCCGGAGTGTTCCAGCGCTTCCACGCCAAGTACGGCGAATGGCCCGACGGACTGGCGCTTCAGGGCTACACGGGGATGCTCGTGCTCGAGCACGCGTTGAGCGGCTTCGACAAGGTCCCCACCCGCGCCGAGCTGGTCACCGCGCTGGAGTCGGTCAAGGAGTTCGACAGCAATATCTACAAGCCGATCACCTTCGGTCCCGGCGACCGGGCAGGGGTCGACAGCGGTGTCCTGATGCGGCTGGAGAACGGCCGCGACGAGGAGCAGTCCCTCTGGGGCAACTTCACGATCATCACCGACTAGCGTCCTGGGTCGGGAGAAAGCCGCCAGGGTCCTGGTTCAGGCCGTGATCGCACAGCCGCGCCGTCAAGAACCTCCCACGACCCCC
>CAZTHV010000521.1:488-1858 GCA_964613165.1 uncultured Marmoricola sp. | reverse complement strand
CCATCACCGCCTCGGCGCGGCGGCGCTGCTCGACCGCCGCCGCGGTCGCGTCCCGCTGCTGACCGAGGGCCAGAGCGAAGGCGAGGGTCACCACCGCGGTGCCGACCAGATAGGCCTGGGAGAGCGCGTAGGAGCGGAACAGGTGGTCGGGATCGGCGAAGGGTCCCCAGCCGAGCAGGGTCGCCACGCTGACGTAGCCGGCGAGCAGGAGCTGCTGCAACACGACGATGCGAAGCGAGAGCACGAGGGCGGCCGAGAGCGCGACGGGGATCACCAGCGAGGCCAGCGGCAGCTGCTGGCCGGGCCGGAAGACCACGACCGCGAGGACGACGATGGCAACGCTCTGGAGCACGATCGGCCGCCACCGGTAGGGGTAGTGGGTGGCCGGCGCCAGGATGAGACAGGCCACCAGGACCATCCAGGCGAAGTGCGCGCTGAAGGTCGGGACCACCACCTGCCAGAGCCGCCCGTCCAGCAGCGTCTCGGCGATGATGGCGTAGCCGATGCCGCCGGCCAGCGCGGTGATCAGCGTGATCGCCAGCAGCCGGAAGAACCGCTGGAGGGTGTCCACCTGGTAGCCGATGAGCCGATGGATGCCCGCGCCGACGGCCAGGACCTCGGCCGTGCCGACCGCCGCCGTCAGGAAGGCCACCGCGAGGCCCGTCCGCTCGGTCAGGCAAGTGCCGGTGTAGCCGGCCAGAAGGAGCCCGAGGAGCACTGGCCACCAGCGCCGCGGCGCGGTCAGCAGGAGACTGATGCCGACGCCCGCGGAGGTCCACCACAGCGAGTCCGGTGCCCCGGTGTGGACGGTCAGCAGGGACCCGGTCAGGCTGGCCGACAGGGTGGCGACGAGAAGCACGGCGCTGAGGCCGATGGACCCGGCCGGCTCCCTCCCCATGGGAGGAGTCTGGCGTACGGCAGGCATGTCGTCCGTCGTGGGATGCCACGATGACGGAATGGCTCTCGTCTCCGATCGGCGGGTCAGCGGCTGCGGAGTGGCTGAGCGGGGGAGAATGGTCCCATGCCCCTCTACCGTGACGAAGCGATCGTGCTGCGCACGCGCAAGCTCGCGGAGGCCGACCGGATCATCACCTTGCTGACCCGGCAGAACGGCGTCGTCCGCGCCGTGGCCAAGGGCGTGCGCCGGACCACCTCGCGGTTCGGGTCGCGGCTGGAGCCGTTCACCCACGTGGACCTGCAGCTGGCCCATGGTCGCAACCTCGACGTGGTCACCCAGGCAGAGACCAAGTCGCCATTCGGCGCGGTGATCAGCACCGACTACGACCGCTACACGGCGGCCTCGGTGATGCTGGAGACCGCCGAGCGCCTGGTCGCCGAGGAGCGCCAGCCCTCGGTGCAGCAGTACCTCC
>CAZTHV010000521.1:0-478 GCA_964613165.1 uncultured Marmoricola sp. | reverse complement strand
GGTCGGCGCGCTCCGGGCGATGGCGGAGGCCCAGCACCGCGCCGGCGACATCCTGGACTCCTTCCTGCTCCGGTCGCTGGCCGTGGCCGGCTACGCCCCCTCCTTCGACGCCTGTGCCCGCTGCGGCCTCGAGGGACCGCACCGGGCGTTCCACGCCGCCTCCGGCGGGATGCTGTGCGCCGACTGCCGGGTGCCGGGGTCGGCGCAGCCGGCAGTCGCGACGGTCACCCTCCTGGGCGCGCTGCTCGCGGGGGACTGGGGCGTGGTGGACCAGGCCGAGCAGCGCAGCCGCCGGGAGGCCCGCGGGCTGGTTGCGGCCTATGTCGCCTGGCACCTCGAGCGCGGGCTGCGTTCGCTGCCCTATGCGGAGGTCGGTGCGTGAGGCGAGCCCGCCGGCGCCCGGTCAAGGCTCCGGAGCCGCATCCCAGCGGCGCTCGCCCGCCGGAGGTCCCCGCCGGCCTGGTCCCGCGGCACGTGG
>CAZTHV010000520.1:0-1862 GCA_964613165.1 uncultured Marmoricola sp. | reverse complement strand
AGCGCACCGATCGCTTGGCGATCGCGACGTTCACCCTCCGCAGCCGCACGCGACTCGCCGCCCTTCGCGTGATCGACGGAGTCATGACGCTGCAGACGCTGCTGTGGCCCGACGAGATCCGCAAGCCCGACTTCGCCGCCACCGACGCCACCGACGCCAAGCCGGCCGAGGTCAAGATGGCCCGGATGCTCGTCGAGACCCTGGCCGGCGACTTCGATCCCGACGAGTTCGAGGACGACTACCGACAGGCGGTCGAGGCCCTGGTCACCGCCAAGATCGAGGGCGGCGAGATCACCCGCACGCCGGCCGCTGCGAAGAGCTCCGGCGAGGTGGTCGACCTGCTGGCCGCACTCCAGCGCAGCGTCGAGGCGGCGCGCTCCTCCCGCGGCGAGGAGACCGAGCCGCCCGCCCAGGAGAAGGCCAAGGCCAAGCCCGCCAAGAAGCGCTCGCGCAAGGCCAGCTGAGCCGCGACGGAGGCCTCTCGTCCACGAGGGCCTCCCCCGACCAGAGTCGCCGCCCTGCCTGTCGGATCAAGATGGCCCGGGTGAGACGCGACCGCCCATCAGTCGGCCAGCAGCGAGCGGACGACCCGCAGCGCCACCGACATCCGGGCCAGGTCGGCCTGCTCGTCGGAGCAGATCTCCTCGAATGTCACCGCCGCACGGGCGACCGCCGCGCGCTCGCGGCCGGCCCAGGCAGCGACGGCGGCGTCGGGATCGCGGTCGCGATCAGTCGCCCCCTGGTCCAGCACCTGGGCGGTGAGCTGGGCGTGGACGCTGTGCAGGTCGTCACGGAGCGCGGCCCGCGCCATCGTCTGCCATCGGTCGTCGCGGGGCAGCGTGAGGATGCGAACCACCAGCCGGGGCAGGCCGAGCCGCTCGCCGACCAGGAAGTGCACCCTGGCGACGTCCAGCGGGTCGGTCTTGCGGCGTCCGGCGGTCTGCACGATGCCGAGCACCATGTACGCCGGCGGGCAGGCCGCCACCATCGTCGCCAGGTCGGCCGGGACGCCGTGCCCGACCAGCTGATCACGACGGCCCTCGAACGCCTCCAGCTCCCGGCCGGTGAGGATGCCCGGCAGCTCGGCGAGCACCTGCTCGGCGGTGACCCCGAACTCCTCGACGATCTCCTCGCTCTCCAGCGGGTGACGGCGATTGTTCACCAGCCACCGGGAGGAGCGCTCCACCAGCGTGCGAACCTCCAGCCGCATCCGGGTCTGGACGGCCGCGTCCACCTGGTTGTCCAGCTCGGCGATCCGCTGCCGGATGCCGGCCGCGCCGAAGATCTCGGCGGCCAGGAAGTTGGCCCGGGTCAGCTCGCTGGCCGGGGCTGCAGTCTCGCCGGAGAGCCGGTGCCAGTAGGTCATCCCGGCGTTGTTGATCAGCCGGTTCACCACCTGGGTCACGATGATCTCCCGGCGCAGCTGGTGCTGCTCCATCCGCGGCCGGTAGTCCTGCCGCATGGTGCTCGGGAAGTACCCGAAGAGGTCGCCGCGCAGGAAGAGGTCGTCGGCGAGGTCGCTGTCCAGCAGGTCCTCGGCCAGGACGATCTTGGTGTAGGCGAGGAGCACCGAGAGCTCCGGGAGCGTCAGCCCCTCGCGTCTCTCGATCCGGGCGGCCACCTCGCGGCGGCTGGGCAGCGCCTCCAGCTCGCGGTTCAGGATGCCGCGGCGCTCCAGCGCGCGCATCCAGTCCTCGTGCACGTGCAGCAGCGCCGGCGCCTGGGCGGCCGCGTTGGCCAGGGCGAGGTTCTGCTCGTAGTTGTCGGCCAGCACCAGAGCGGCCACCTCGTCGGTCATCGAGGCGAGCAGCTGGTTGCGCTGCGGATAGGTCAGCTCGCCGGCGGCCACCACGCGGTCGAGC
>CAZTHV010000519.1:1603-1869 GCA_964613165.1 uncultured Marmoricola sp. | reverse complement strand
GCCGGCGTGGCCCAGGGGTGGCGCGAGGTCGTCGGCGACCACGGCCGGATCGTATCGCTGGAGCACTACGGCGCCTCGGCCGACTTCTCCACCCTGTTCCGTGAGTTCGGCATCACCGCCGAGGCCGTCACGCTCGCCGCGGAGGAGAGCGTGCGCGCGCTGGAGGCCGTCACCCGCTAGTCCACGTCACCAGAAAGGGAGGCACCCATGAGTGAGCCGTTCGATCGCCTGCAGCAACTGTCCGAGGCGGGTGTGTCCATCTGGCT
>CAZTHV010000519.1:0-1593 GCA_964613165.1 uncultured Marmoricola sp. | reverse complement strand
CCCGCGAGCGGATCGAGACCGGCAACCTCGCCGACCTGGTCAAGAGCAGCTCGGTCGTCGGGGTGACCACGAACCCCTCGATCTTCGCCGGCGCGCTGGCCGAGGGCGAGCGGTACGACGCGCAGGTCCGCGAGCTGGTCGCCGACGGCGCCGACGTGGACCGGGTCGTCTTCGAGCTGACCACCACCGACGTCCGGGACGCCTGCGACATCCTGCGGCCGGCGTACGACGCGAGCGACGGCGTGGACGGGCGGGTCTCCATCGAGGTCTCCCCCGAGCTGGCCGACGACACCGAGGCCACGATCGCGGAGGCCCGGAGGCTGTGGGACGCCGTCGACCGGCCGAACCTGTTCATCAAGATCCCGGCGACGCCGGCCGGCCTGCCCGCGATCGCGGCGACGCTCGGGGCCGGGATCAGCGTCAACGTGACCCTGATCTTCGGGCTGGACCAGTACCTCCGGGTGATGGACGCCCACCTGAAGGGCCTGGAGCAGGCCCGCGACGCCGGCATCGACCTGGCCGGCGTCCACTCGGTCGCCTCGTTCTTCGTCTCCCGGGTGGACACCGAGATCGACAAGCGGCTGGAGACGGTCGACGGCGGGTCGGAGCTGATGGGCAAGGCCGGAGTCGCCAACGCCCGGCTCGCCTTCGCCTCCTTCGAGGAGCACTTCGCCGGTCCGCGCTGGGAGGCGCTGGCAACGGCCGGCGCCCGCCGGCAGCGGCCACTGTGGGCGTCGACGGGCGTGAAGAACCCGGCCTACGACGACACCATGTACGTCGTCGACCTGGTGGTCGAGGACACCGTCAACACCATGCCGGAGAAGACCATGCAGGCGGTCGCCGACCACGGCGAGATCCGCGGCGACCAGGTCCGGCCGCACTACGCCGACGCACGCGCCCACATGGAGGCTCTCGCCGCCGCGGGCATCGACTACGACGACGTGATCGACGTCCTCGGACGGGAGGGCGTCGAGAAGTTCGTGACCGCCTGGCGCGAGCTGATCGAGACGGTGCAGACGGCGGTGGAGTCGGCCCGGTGACCGCTGTGGCCGGACGGCCGGTCGATCCCACCTCCACCGAGGCCTGGAGCCGGCTGACCCGGCTCGCGGCCGGCTTCGCGCCGGACCTGCGGCGGATGCTCGCCGACGAGGAGTGGGTGGCGCGCTCGACGCTGCGGGCCGCCGACCTGCACATCGACCTGTCCAAGAACCTGGTCACGCCCGAGGTCTGGAAGGCGCTGCGGGCGCTCGCCGAGGAGACCGGGGTGGCCACGCGCCGGGACGCGATGCTCGCCGGGGAGCGGATCAACGTCACCGAGGACCGATCGGTGCTGCACACCGCACTCCGGCTGCCCGAGGACGCCACCCTCGTCGTCGACGGTCAGGACGTCGTCGCCGAGGTTCACGACGTGCTGCGCCGGGTCTACGCCTTCGCCGACCAGGTGCGCTCCGGGGCCTGGACCGGGGTCACCGGCGAGCGGATCCGCACGGTCGTCAACATCGGCATCGGCGGCTCCGACCTCGGCCCGGTGATGGCCTACGAGGCGCTGCGGCACTACGTGCAGGACGGCCCCGAGGACGGCATCGAGTGCCG
>CAZTHV010000518.1:0-1886 GCA_964613165.1 uncultured Marmoricola sp. | reverse complement strand
TGCGCCGCAAGACCGAGGCCGAGGGCGAGCCGCGGCTGATCCACACCGTGCGCGGCGTGGGCTACGTGCTCCGCGAGGAGCCCCTGTGAGAGTGCGATGAGCGGTCTGTGGAGCGGCCTGCACTACCGCCGTTCGCTGGCCAGCCGGGTCACCCTGCTGACCACCCTGGCCGTCGGGCTGTCGGTGACCGCGGTCGCCTTCGCCGCCTGGGCCACCGTGCGCGCGCAGACGATGGGCGCGCTGGACGAGTCCCTGCGGGCCCGGGCCCACGCCGCCGCGAGCCGGGACACCCTCGACGCGCTCGCCCAGGAGAGCATCCCGTCATGGGCGCTCGGTGCCGCCGACGTGAAGATCATCTTCGTCGACGCGCTGAGCAACCCGCCGGTGGCGCGCAGCGCCGACACCCGCGAGTCCATGGGCATCGGCCAGACCGAGGTGGACGTCGCCCGGGGCAGCGCCGAGACCTCCGCCCGCACGGTCTGGTTCCAGGGCGAGCCGTGGCGGGTCGTCGCGGTGCACGCCGACCGGGGACAGGCCCTGGTGCTCGCCCAGTCGCTGCGGTCCACCGACCAGACCCTCGACCGGCTGGGCCCGGTGATGCTGCTCTTCGGCATCGCGGGCATGGTCTGCGCGGCGCTGGCCGGTTGGGCCGTCGCCCGCAACGGCCTGCGACCGGTACGCCGGCTCACGGCCGCCGTCGAGGACATCGCGCGCACCCAGCAGCTCGACCCGATCCCGGTCGACGGCAACGACGAGGTCGCCCGGCTGGCACAGTCCTTCAACGAGATGCTGCGCGCGCTCTCGGAGTCCCAGCAGCGACAGCGACAGCTGGTCGCCGACGCCGGTCACGAGCTGCGGACGCCGCTCACCTCGCTGCGGACCAACCTCGACCTGCTCGTCCAGGCGGGCGAGTCGCTCTCCCCGGACAGCCGGACCGAGCTGCTGGACGACGTACGCGCCCAGATCGGCGAGATGACCACGCTGATCGGCGACCTGGTCGAGCTGGCCCGCGACGAGCCGGTCGCCCGGACGGTCGAGCCGGTCGAGCTCACCGCGGTGCTGGGCCAGGCGATCGCGCGGGTGCGCCGCCGCGCCGAGATCGAGTTCGACGTCACCACCTCGCCGTGGTGGGTCACCGGCGAGGCCGCCGCGCTCGAGCGGGCGATCACCAACCTGCTCGACAACGCCGCCAAGTGGAGCCCTCCGCACGGCACCATCCGGGTCCGGCTCAGCGGCGGCACGCTGGTCGTGGAGGACGAGGGCCCGGGCATCGACCCCGCCGACCTGCCCCATGTCTTCGAGCGGTTCTACCGCTCCGCGGAGTCACGCGGCATGCCGGGATCCGGGCTCGGACTGTCCATCGTCCGTACGATCGCGCAGCGGCACGGCGGCCAGGTCAGCGCCGGCGCCGTGCCGGGCGGGGGCGCGGTCTTCTGGCTGCACCTGCCGGGGCAGGCGGCTCCGCCGGAGGCCATGGCCCCGGCTCCGGTCGTCAGTGATGCGCGATCCGATGGGCCGCCAGGACATCGAGGCCGAAGTCGTTGACGGGATCGCGCCACACCGAGTGCCCGTGGTTGGCGCCTCGCTGCGTGTTGTCCCACTCGGCCAGGAAGCGCGGCCCCTGCAGCCGGTAGTAGTGCGGTTCCCCGGCCACGAGCGAGCCGGCCCAGGCCACGTGGATCTGGTCGAGATCGAGCGCGGGCGCCAGCGCCGGCGGGACCCGGCCGGTGTAGGTCTCCACGAGAGCGCCGAGCAGCTCCCGCTGCGATGTCGTCAGCGCCGTGCCGGGCAGGCCTCGGGGCCTCTCGGTCAACGCCAGGCGCTCGTGGTCCTCGGCGGTCAGCCCCGCCGCGGCCTCGGCGGCATCGCTGATCGCGGTGACCCGC
>CAZTHV010000517.1:0-1893 GCA_964613165.1 uncultured Marmoricola sp. | reverse complement strand
TATAATGAAAAAATTAAAATATCACTTAAAATTAAAATATCTATATGAAAAATAAAATTATATGCATTATTTAAAATTGTTAAACTACTTGATGCCAACATAATCATAGTTAATCTGTCTGCAGCTCCAAATAATATAATTGGATGATAATGATATGCCATAGAAGCAAAGCCATTAAATATGAAAGGCCCAACGTGATCTGCGGCTATGACCAATACGTATTTAACTTCGCCCCGCTCAATCCACGAGGTTGCAAGTTTCATGGCTGTGATCGATGAGCTACATGCGTCGCTAACGCAAACTTGCCTTTTGGGTTGCAGCTCGCAGCGTTGAACAAAAGCTTCAAGCACTGGTGCTAACGTATCAGTTGCCAACACTTGATCATTTAAATCATGGCGCCAAACCAAGTCTTCGATGGCGCCTTTGGTCGATGCAAAAATAACACCCAGGTCAGCGGCGACTTTGTTTAGACTGATATTAGCGGGCAAGTTCTCTAAGGTTTCGCGCCAGGCAAGGAGTAACTGTGAAATCAGCACATCGCGCGCATAGGTTTCGTTGCCATCCCGTCGACAATTCATCTGTGGGAAAAAGCCTGCTCGTTGGTAGGCCCTACCGGAGGGCTTAACCGGCCAGTCGCTGGAATTGCGCTCACTAATTGCGCTCTTACCCGAGCGCAAGCTGTGCATGAATGATGCAACGCCAGCGCCTGCTGCGGAAGTGCAGCCATAAGATAAAATTGCAGGCATAGAAAGATTGCCTCAGAGTAAAGAAGATCTTATAAAATAAAGCGATGATAGATGCACGTCGTACCTTTAAACTCGAACAGCCAGCTAAGTTGCTTGCCAAGCATCGTTATGAACTTTTTTGGCGTGTTCCCACCGGCCTTTCATACTTCGAGGGCCATTTTCCAGGAAAGCCTGTCATGCCGGCTGTTGGCGTCCTCGATGGTAGTTTAGAGTTTTTGGCTCAAAGCATTGGTAGTCAAGGTCTTTGCGTTAAAAGGATCGATAGCGCCAAGTTTAGCGCACCGATTGAACCGCAGTATCTTTTAAGGATTATCTTATCTAGGATTGCTGAGGGGCATTGGCAAATTGATTGGTTCAATGCCGAAGCAGGCCAACAAAAGCCCTTAGCTCAGGTTAGCCTCTGGCTCTGAAATTGGATTGGAGCATTGTCCCGCAGAGTTTTCAGACTCCCAAACCATTTGCGCCACCATTTCGTGAATATCGCCCAGCGTGCGCACCTGCATGAAGCGCTCTCCTTGAACTTTGACTCCAAGGTTGTCTTCCAAGTGCACCAACATGTCGACGGCGTCGAGGCTGTCCAAGGCGAGGTCTTCGTAAAGGCGAGCAGAGGGCTGAAGCTTTTCCTTCGGAATTTCAAAACCTGTCTCAAGAAGGTTGTTGACCTTTTCGATGATTTCTAGCTTCGACTTCATGGGCTCGCTAAATCCTCTCCGGCTGCAACCACCACTGTGGCATTCATTCCACCGAAGGCAAAGTTATTACTGACAGCAACCTTAACCCTAGCGTTTTGCTTGGTTTGAATCAGATTGATGCAGGCTGCGTTCGGATCGATACTCTCAAGATTTCGGGTTGGAATCAAGGTTTGATACCGCATCATCTCGATGCATGCAACTACTTCCATGCTGCCACAGGCTGCCAGTGAATGGCCTAAGTGCCCCTTTATACTGCTAACTGGCACTTGGCAGCCAAAAACCTCTGAGGTGGCCTTGGCCTCTTGGATATCGCCGAGGATAGTTCCGGTTCCATGGGCATTTATGTAGTCAACTTGGTCGGGTTTTACTCCAGATCTCAAAAGCGCCGAGCGCATGGTTTCAACCATACCTTCAACTTGCGGCTGACTCATATGAACGCCGTCACAATAGTAGGA
>CAZTHV010000516.1:0-1898 GCA_964613165.1 uncultured Marmoricola sp. | reverse complement strand
CGTCCAGATGGAGGGCACCCTCTCCGATGACGCGGTCTACGACGACCGCCAGCGGCTCTGCGACCTGAGCTACCTGCGGGTGCCCTACCAGGCCCCCAGCGGCGCCGTCGGCTATCGCTGCCCGGGCGAGCCGGTGCAGACCTATGTCCGCAAGGGCGGCGACGCGGCCGACACCCACGGACGGATCTGCCTGTGCAACGCGCTGACCGCCGACGTCGGCCTGGGACAGCAGCGCCGCGACGGGTACGCCGAGCCGGCGCTCCTCACCCTCGGCACCGACACCGATGGCATCCGCGAGCTCGCGGCCGAGCACCCCGACGGGTGGAGCGCCGGCGACGTCATCGCCTGGCTGACCGCGGCGGTCAGCGCTTCTTCTTCTTGACCTTGAACGCGAACGTCGCCGGCGTCGGGTCGGTGACGCCACCCTTGCTCGCCGCGACGCTGAAGGTGTGCTTCCCGCGCTTCACCCGGTAGGTGACGCCGGAGCTGCACCGACGCTGCTTCTTTCCGTCCATCGAGCAGTAGTAGGTCGTCTTCGCCGCCGCACGGGCCGACCGCTTGTTGGCGGAGACCGCCTTGAACTGGAACTTCACCTCGGCGCGCTTGCCCGTGGTCTTGACCACCTTGGCCGGCTTCTTGGTGAGCTTGGTCTGGAAGGATATCGACGCGGTGTTCTTGTAGACCTGATGGCCGGCCTCCGTCCTCACCGAGGAGCAGGGCGACGTGCCGTTGGGACCGCCGCTGACCCGGGCGTAGACATCGGTGGTGGAGCCGGGCTCGACCCGCACGTCGGCGTACCAGTAGTAGTTCAGCGAGCTCCCGTAGTTGACGACGGTCGCGATGGCGAGTGGCTGGCCGCTGCACTTGGGGTTGTCGAAGAGCTGGACCGGGTCGTGCCGATAGAAGGTGTAGCCGTTGAACCGTGGCACCAGCTCCGTGCTCGGCGACTTCGGACTCACATTGGTCACCGTCGGAGGCAGGGGCGCCGCGTGAGCCGTTCCCGGCATGCCGGCCAGGGCCAGCGTCAGGCCCAGCACGGCGGCGATACGGATCAGGTGGGGACGTCGCATGGAACAGCAGTCAACCGACGCCGGCTAACGAGCCGCTAACGAAGGGTCCGCCGGCCTAGGCCGGGGCGTCCGGGGTGTGCGCAGCGATCAGCCCGCGCAGCGCGCGAACGGCCGCGACCGCACGGGAGCCGTCGGTGGCCTGGATCGCGAACGCGGTGATGGAGGTGCCGTCGGAGAGGTCGATGCCGGCCCACGGCGCACCGCGGCGCAGGTTGACCGCGAGGACCTGGTTCCAGACGTAGCGCCGGGTCCGATAGCCGTTGACCACCGTCACGCCGCTGTCGTCGGCCGTGACCCGGGTGCGCATCAGCGCCCACCAGCAGACCACCACGCCCATGGCCATGCCCAGCAGCGTCAGCCGCTGGAAGAGGGAGAAGTCGTCGCGCACCTCGGCGCCCACTGCGATCCACGCCACCAGCACCACCGCCGCGAGCATCAGAAAGCCGAGCGTGGCCGCCATCTGGGTGCCGAACGGCCGCCAGGTGTGCGGCAGCGCCGGAAGGTCGACCGACTGCTCGTCGTTCACAGCCGGCACGCGTGGATCTCGGTGAGCAGGATCGCCCGGGCACCGATGCGGTAGAGGTCGTCCATCAGCTGCTGGGCACCGACGCGAGGCACCATCGAGCGCACCGCCACCCAGCCCTCGCGATGAAGCGGCGACACGGTGGGGCTCTCCAGGCCGGGGGTGAGCGCGACCCCCTCCTCGACCCGGTCGGCCGGGATGTCGTAGTCCATCATCAGGTAGGACCGGGCCACCAGGACGCCCTCGAGCCGGCGACGACCCCCGAGCACGCCGGGCTGGAGATCTTCCGTCGCCGGCTCGAGGGC
>CAZTHV010000515.1:0-1914 GCA_964613165.1 uncultured Marmoricola sp. | reverse complement strand
TTCGCATAATCAGCCGGCGTCAACACCTCGGACTCGTCGATGTAGTCCACACCGAGGCTCTGCAGCACCTGGGCCTCGGCGAAATGACCGATGCGAGCCTTGGCCATCACCGGGATCGACACCGTGGCGATGATCGAGTCGATCATGTCCGGGTCGCTCATCCGGGACACACCACCCTGGGCGCGGATATCGGCCGGCACTCGCTCCAGCGCCATCACCGCCACCGCGCCGGCATCCTCGGCGATCTTGGCCTGCTCCGGAGTGACCACATCCATGATCACACCGCCCTTGAGCATCTCCGCCATACCGCGCTTGACCCGGTTGGTACCGGTTCCGGCGGACTGCTCGTCGGGGTTCTGGGTCTGGCTGGACACGGTTCTGCTCCTCGAGGTGGTGGGGTTGGTGCCAAGCCTACGGCGCTACTCGTCAGTCACCGAGCGGGTCGTCAAGAAGCGGACGAGGCGTCCCCGTCGGCGGAGGCCTCGGCCGTGGCCTGCCGGTGCACCACGACGATCCGCTGGATCACCGTGACCGTGCTGGCCAGCGCGAGTGCTCCCAGGGTGACCGGCACGGCGTACAGCACGCGCTCGTCGACGCCGAGGTGGCGCAGCAGGTCGGCGAGGCCGGTGATGACCAGGATGGACACCAACCGGTCGGCACGCTCGGCGATGCCGACCTTGGCCGTCCAGCCCAGCGACTCCGCGCGAGCCCGAGCGTACGACGTCACCGAGCCCATGCTCAGGCAGTAGATCGCCAGCGCGGCGAACCACGTGTTGTCACCGGGGCCGACGTAGTACATCGCCAGGCCACCGAAGATCGCCGCGTCGCCGATCCGGTCGAGAGTGGAGTCGTAGAACGCGCCGAACTTGCTCACCGTGCCGGAGCGCCGGGCCATGGCTCCGTCGATCAGGTCGGAGAAGACGAAGGCGGTGATCACCAGCACCCCGGCCAGCAGCTTGCCCTGCGGGAAGAAGACCAGCGCGCCGGCAACGACCCCCACGGTGCCGACCAGCGTCACCGTGTTGGGGCTGACCCCCCACCGCAGGAGCAGGTTGATGACCGGGGACCAGATGTTGGTCCAGAACTGACGGAATCTATCGAGCATGGCGCACCGAGCGTAGCGGTCCCGGTGGGTGCCGTCTGCTCCGCCGCGTCAGCTGGTCGCCGGCCACGCCTCGGCGATGAGGCTGCGGGTCTCCCCGAGCAGCTGCGGCATGGTCTTGGTCGCTCCGACGACGGTGATGAAATTGGCGTCGCCGGACCAGCGCGGGACGACGTGCTGGTGCAGGTGCTCCGACAGCGACCCGCCGGCCGGGCCGCCGAGGTTGAGCCCGACGTTGAAGGCGTGCGGCGCGCTGATCCTCTTCAGCACGCGTACGGCCTGCCGGGTCAATGCCATCAGCTCGGCGGCCTCGCCCTCGTCGAGCTCCTCCAGCTCGCCGACGTGCCGGTGCGGCAGCACCATCAGGTGGCCGGGGTTGTAGGGGTGCAGGTTGAGGACGACGAAGCAGTGCTCGGCGCGGGTGACGACCAGGCTCTCCTCGACCGGCAGGTGCTCCATCGCGCAGAACGGGCAGCCGTCGCCGACCGGCTCGCCAGGGGCGACGTACGCCATCCGATGCGGTGTCCAGAGCCGGTCGAAGCCCTCGAAGCCGGTGCGGTCGTTGCCGCCGGGATCGGTCAGGGCGTCGGTCACAGGGTCGGTCACGGAGCGCTCACACCTGCACGCGGCCGTGGACCGACTCGGCGATCCGCCGGACCGCCTCCTCCACCGGTACGCCGTTGTCCTGGCGGCCGTCGCGATAGCGGAAGGAGACCGCGCCGGCGGCCACGTCGTCGTCGCCGGCGATCACCATGAACGGAACCTTCTGCAGCTGGGCGTTGCGGATCTTCTTCAGCATCCGGTCATCGGAG
>CAZTHV010000514.1:0-1915 GCA_964613165.1 uncultured Marmoricola sp. | reverse complement strand
CTCGCCGAACATCTGGCCCGGGCCGAGGATCGCCAGCAGGTTCTCCCGGCCGTCGGTCGAGGTGCGGCCCAGCTTCACCTTGCCGTCGACCACGATGTAGAGCTTGTCGCCGGAGTCGCCCTCGTGGAAGAGCACCTCACCCCGGCGCAGCCGGGTCTCGCCCATCGATCGGCGCAGCGCCTCGGCGGCCTCGTCGTCGAGCGCCCCGAAGAGGGGCGCCTGCCGTAGTACGTCGTTCTCCACAGCTCTTCCTTCCAGATGGCGGCCTGGCACGACTCGACTGTCGCGCGCGGCACCGCCGCCCGGGCACTCGTGCAGGATCGGGTGTTGCTGGTCACAGTCTGTCGCATGATCCCAGATCGCGTCACCACGTGGGCCCCGGCGAGCCGCAGCGTGGGACGATCCCGCGGGCCGCGAGGGCCCGTCCGTGCGGTCGGTGCCGCCGCGTACGCTGCACCACGTGCCGGATACCGCCCTCGTCCGCCGCGCCCGCAAGGTCGACCGGGTGCTGGCCGAGACGTACCCCGACGCTCGTTGCGAGCTGGACTTCGACGACCCCTTCCAGCTGCTGGTCGTCACCGTCCTGAGCGCGCAGACCACCGATCGGCGGGTCAACGCGGTCAGCCCGACCCTCTTCGCGGCCTACCCCGACGCCCGCGCGATGGCGGCGGCGGCGCGCGAGGACCTGGAGCGGATCGTCGGCCCGCTCGGGTTCTTCCGGCAGAAGACCCAGGCGCTGCTGAAGCTCTCCGCCGACCTCGTCGAGCGGTACGACGGGCAGGTGCCGCCCCGGCTGGAGGACCTGGTCACCCTCCCCGGAGTGGGGCGCAAGACCGCCAACGTCGTCCTCGGCAACGCCTTCGACATCCCCGGCCTCACCGTCGACACCCACTTCGGCCGGCTGATCCGCCGGCTCGGCTGGACCGAGGAGACCGACCCGGTCAAGGCCGAGCACGCCGTCGCCGAGCTCTTCCCCAAGCGGGACTGGACGATGCTCAGCCATCACCTGATCTGGCACGGCCGCCGGGTCTGCCACGCCAAGAAGCCCGCCTGCGGAGCCTGCACCGTCGCCCGCTGGTGCCCGTCGTACGGCATCGGCCCGACCGACCCGGCGGAGGCGGCGGCTCTGGTCCGGACCCAGGGGCCTGCATGAGAGCTCTGCTCACCGCGATCGTCGTCGCTCTGCTCGTGGCCGGCTGCTCCGCGGATCCGGTCGCCAAGGTCAAGGCGCCGGGCATCGCGGTCGACACCGCGGAGCTGCGCGCGCTCAAGGGGACCACCGAGATCGCCGGCTGCGAGGAGCAGACCGCGCCCGTGGCCGAGGACGGTCTGCCCGACGTCGAGCTGCCCTGCCTCGGCGGTGGCCCCGACGTGGCGATGGCCCGGCTGCGCGGCCCGCTGGTGGTGAACCTCTGGGCCCAGTGGTGCCCGCCGTGCCAGGAGGAGCTGCCGTTCTACCAGGAGTTCCACGAGAAGTACGCCGGCAAGGTCGGCGTGCTCGGCGTCGACTGGCAGGACACGCTGCCGCGCGCCGCGCTGGAGCTGGCGAAGGCCAAGGGGATCACCTATCCCCAGGTCGCCGACACCGAGCCGTCCATCCGCGGGAGGAACCTACCCAAGCTGATCCTTCTCGATGCCGACGGCCGGATCGCCTTCGAGGAGTACGTCGTGATCAAGAGCCTCGTCCAGCTCGAGGACCTGGTCCAGGAGCACTTGGGGGTGAGCGCGCCATGATCCCGGACTGGCTGGTCCCGATCCGCGACGGCGCCGAGCGGATCTCCGCGGAGGACATCACCCGATTCACCCCGCCGCCGGACTCGGGTGCCCGTCCGGGCGCCGTCCTGATGCTCTTCGGTGAGAGCGAACGCGGCCCCGATCTGCTGCTCACCGAGCGTGCGCACGACATGCGCTCCCA
>CAZTHV010000513.1:0-1923 GCA_964613165.1 uncultured Marmoricola sp. | reverse complement strand
CACCCAGGGCATCGGGGAGGTCATCCTCTACGTCGACGGCGACAACGACCCGGCGATCGCGGTGTACGAGGGCCAGGGCTTCACCCTGGTCCGCACGGAGGCGCAATACCGGGGACGTCCCGTCCGTCACTCCTGACTCTCCCGTCACATCTGTGGGTCGGGGGTGCCTGCCGGACATGCAAATGTCACGGGTGAGGCGCGTGCCTGCCCGACCGACCCCAGCCGCAACATATGCATGCCGGTCGGGTCGGGAGCCGGGTCGGGAGTCGGATCGCGCCGCCGAGCCAGCTCGCTGACGCCGACTCACCCCAGCGCCGCGCCCACCTTCTCGGCGATCTCCCGGGCGGCGGCGGGGGCGACGTGGCCGGCGCCGACCATGTTGAAGAAGCCGTGGATCAGGCTGCCGTACCGGACCAGCTCCACGCGCACGCCGTGCGAGCGAAGCAGTGCGGCGTACGCCTCACCTTCGTCGCGCAGCGGATCGAAGCCGGCGGTGACGACGAGCGCCGGGGCGACGCCGGCGGGTACGTCGGTGGTGCGCAGCGGCGAGAGCAGCGGGTCGCTGCGATCGTGGGCGGCGACGTACATCTCCTCGCACTGGTCCATGAACCGCTCGGTCAGGAAGAACCCGTCGCTGAACAGCCGACGCGATGCGGTCCGACCGGCGAAGTCCGTGGCCGGGTAGACCAGCATCTGGTGGTGCAGCGGCTGGCCTTCCCGCGGCCGTCAGCGCGACGATGGCGCTCAGGTTGCCGCCGGCGGAGTCGCCGCCCACGGCCAGCCGGGCCGGGTCCGCGTTCACCGCGGACGTGTGGGTGACCAGCCAGCGGTACGCCGCGACGGCATCCTCCGCCGCGGCCGGGAACGGATGCTCGGGCGCCAGCTGGTACTCGATCGCCAGCACCTGGATCCGGGCGTGCTCGGCGAGATGCCGGCAGGCGGCATCGTGGCTCTCCAGGCCGCCGTACACCCAGCCGCCGCCGTGGATGAACAGCATCGTCGGAACGGGATCGGCGCCGAGCCGGCTCCACGGGGTGTACAGCCGGGCCGGCATCGGGCCGGTCGCGCCGTCCACCGTCAGCTCCCGGAGCGCACCGATCCGCTGGCGCCCGGATACCATCCCCGCCTGCCGGGTCATCCGCTCCCGCGCCTGCGGCACCGGCAGCGTCTCGACCGCGGGCTCGCGCACCAGCCGCTGCAGCGCGAGCAGGAGCTGGATCTCCGGCGCCAGGGTCAGCCCGTCGCGGCGTACGGGCCGCGGCGTCAGCATCCGCTGCAGCGGTCTGGGGAGGTTCATCGCCAGCCTGGCGCCCGCCGACTTGACCCGGTGTTCCAGCATCGACATGGGCTGGAAACTACATCACCCGCCGTTCACCTTCGCCTGCCAGACTGGCGAGGTGAGCACCACGACGGCCAGCCCCGACGAGCCGGCCGTGCGAGCGGTCGGCATCTTCGACGTCGACCCGCCGTACGAGCCCGAGGGCAGCGACCTGGACGAGCTCGGCTTCGAGGACCGGTTCCTCGACCGGGAGCTGTCCTGGCTGCGGTTCAACCAGCGGGTGCTCGAGCTGGCCGAGGACACCGGGCTGCCGCTGTTGGAGCGGGCCCGCTTCCTGGCCATCTTCGCCAGCAATCTCGACGAGTTCTTCATGGTCCGGGTGGCCGGGCTGAAGCGGCGCATCGCCGCCGGCGTCGCCGTACGAGCGGCGTCCGGACTGCTGCCGCGCGAGGTGCTGGAGCGGATCTGGGACACCACCGCCGACCTGAGCCTGCGGCATGCCCACACGTTCCACGACCAGCTCATCCCCGCGCTGCGGGCCGAGGGCATCGAGCTGGTCCGCTGGGACGACCTCGACCGTGACGAGCAGAAGCACTGCAAGCGGATCTTCAAGGAGCGGATCTTCCCGGTGCTGACACCGCTCG
>CAZTHV010000512.1:0-1924 GCA_964613165.1 uncultured Marmoricola sp. | reverse complement strand
GCCTTGCGAGGTCCTGGCTTCGGGCCCGGCCTGGCCGCTGCGGCGGGCTGCTCGGCCTCGGCGGGCGCGCTCTCGACCGCCTCCACCGGCTCAGGGACAGCCTCCTTGGCGGGTGCCTTCTTGGCCGCCTTCGCCGCCTTCTTGGCAGCCTTGGCCTCCGCCTTGGCGGTCAGCTCCGCGCCGTACTTGGCCTGGAAGCGCTTGCCGACGGGGGGCTCCACCGTCGAGCTGGGGGCTTTGACGAACTCACCGAGTTCGCCGAGCATCGCCAGCACTTCCTTGCTGGTGACGTCGTACTGCTTTGCGAGTTCATGGACTCGGACCTTGGCCACGCTGTTCCTCCTGGTCCGAGCCCGGCTGTGACCGGGTCGGACCCCTAGTTGATGTGCACGCTCATCGCGAAGTTCTCATCGCAGGCTCATGAGCTGATGCTCCAGTTTCATCTCGACTGTTCGGTACTGGCGGCTCGCCAGCTTGGTCTGCGAGGTGCTGCCTCAGCTCGTCCAGGCCTAGCGCGCCCGACCCCGTGTCATACCGCAGGGCCCGGGCGAACGCGCGTCGGCGCTCGGCGAGCTCGAAGCACGGGACCGTGGGGTGCAGGTGCGCTCCACGTCCCGGCGCGGTGCCCATCGGATCGGGTACGACGGCCGGAAGGCCGTGCGCGTCCGCTCCGACGACCAGCCGCAGCAACTCACGTTTGGCGGCCCGTTGCCGACAACCGATGCAGGTCCGGACAGGTGTCCGGGCAGCAATGACGTCGACGTGGGAGACCACCGGCGCCGAGTCTAGCCCGACGACACCCAATCCTTCGAACCGGGCGAGTCGCGGGCCGTCGCCGCCGTACGATCGGGGCGCCGAACGGCCGGCCTGAGAGGAGCGCCCATGCTCGTGGTGACCAGCAACGACATCCCCGGGTGGGAGATCGACCGGGTCTGCGGCGAGGTCTTCGGCCTCACCGTCCGCTCCCGCAACGCGTTCTCGCAGATGGGCGCCGGCTTCAAGTCCATCGTCGGCGGTGAGCTCAAGGGGATGACCACCAATCTGGTGGAGAGCCGCAACGAGGCGATGGAGCGGATGCTGGAGGAGGCCCGCGCCCGGGGTGGCAACGCCATCGTGGCGATGCGCTTCGACACCTCCGACCTGGGCAACACCTGGTCGGAGATCTGCGCCTACGGGACCGCGGTGGCTGCCCGCCCGGTCACCGACGCCGCCAAGGAGACCGCCGCGGCACTCGGCTACGGCACGTCGGCCGACTGAGACGCCGGAGCCTCCTCGTCGCTGCGGATGTCGATGCGCCAGCCGGTGAGGCGAGCGGCGAGCCGGGCGTTCTGGCCCTCCTTGCCGATGGCAAGGGAGAGCTGGAAATCGGGCACGACCACCCGCGCCGAGCGGGCCGCCTCGTCGACGATCTGCACGCTGGAGACCCGCGCCGGGCTGAGCGCATTGGCCACCAGCTCGGCCGGATCGTCGGACCAGTCGACGATGTCGATCTTCTCGCCGTGCAGCTCGGCCATCACGGCGCGGACCCGCTGCCCCATGGGGCCGATGCACGCGCCCTTGGCGTTGACGCCGGGCACCTGGGAACGGACCGCGATCTTGGTGCGGTGACCGGCCTCGCGGGCGATCGCGGCGATCTCCACGGTGCCGTCCGCGATCTCGGGGACCTCCAGCGCGAAGAGCTTCTTGACCAGGCCCGGGTGGGTGCGCGAGAGCATCACCTGCGGGCCGCGCATCCCCTTGCGAACACTGATCACCAGGCACTTGATCCGGGTGCCGTGGCTGTAGTTCTCACCGGCGACCCGCTCGCCGGACGGGAGCAGCGCCTCGATCTTGCCCAGGTCGACCAGCACGTCGTCGGGGTTGCGGCCCTGCTGGATCAGGCCGGAGACGATGTCCCCCTCCAGGCTGCCGAACTCGCCGTACC
>CAZTHV010000511.1:0-1928 GCA_964613165.1 uncultured Marmoricola sp. | reverse complement strand
GGGCGCCTCGCCCCTGGAAGGCCAGGTGAGCCTGGGCTACGACAAGTCGGTCGGCGGCACCGTGCGTCTGAACCCGGCGCAGCTGGCGATCGACGAGGAGAGCAGCCTGGAGTTCAGCGGCCTGCACATCGACTTCGACAGCACCGCCGAGGCCAAGGAAATCGCCGCCAACGGCCTGATGGACAGCCTCAAGTTCAACACCGTGCTGCCGTCCGACCAGAGCCCGCTGAGCTTCGAGTTCAAGGGCCTGACCCTGGACAGCGCGACCACCAAGACCACCAGCGACATCTACGTCGGCCGCAACGAGGCGAAGCTGCAGACCGTCGAGATCAGGCTCGCAGACGGTGAGCCGGTGCTGCTCAAGGACGTCCGCCAGCTCGACGAGACCAGCGAGACCGACAGCAAGCTCTCCGCCCGTTCCACCTACAACATCGGCATGGTCAGCTACATGGGCCATGACATCGGCGGCATGGAAATGGTGTCGAGCGCCAAGAACCTCGATACTGGCGCCCTGCAGTCGCTGCTCACCATGTACAGCGACTACATCAAGAGCACCGGCCAGCTGCAGCAGGCCAGCGAAGGCATGCCGGACATTCCCGAGGAGCAGCAGGCGCAGTTCCTGGCTGGCATCGAAACCCTGCTGGCCGGCAAGCCGGGCCTCGCTCTGGAGCGACTGGCGTTCAAGACCGCCAACGGCGAGAGCAGCCTGAGCCTGTCCGTGGACCTGGACAAGCCCGAGTCCTTCGAACTGCCGGCCCCGGAACTGGCCAAGCAACTGATCGCCCAGCTGGATGCCAAGGTATCCGTGTCCAAGGCCATGATCGGCGACGTGGTCGGCCTGCAGGCCACCCTGGGCGGCGAAACCGACAAGGAAGCCGTCGCCCAGCAGGCGTCGATGATGAGCGAGATGGCCAGCGGCATGGCCCTGTCCACCGATCTGGCCAAGCTCGAAGGCGACAACATCGTGGCCACGCTGCACTACGCCGACGACAAGGTCGACTTCAACGGCAAGCAGATGAGCGTCGACGAGTTCGTCGCCATGGCCTTCGCCACCGGCGCTGGCCTGGGCGGCATGGCTGGCGGCGACATGGGCGATGAGCCGGCCCTGGAAGATGAGGGCGACGAGGACTACGCCGAGTAAGCGCCGGCAGCCTCCACGCACGAGGCCCGCATCTCCCCGGAGGTGCGGGCCTTTTTCGTTTCAGGCGCTCAGGCCGAGAGGCTCAGCCGCGTGCCGACGCTCTCCTGATAGCCGGCGTTGTCCTGATAGTGCTTGAGCAGCCTGGCGATCAGCCCGGTGTCGTTTTCCTCCTTGGCCTTGGGTTGCTGCTGGGCGACCGCGTCGAGCAGGCCGCTCAGTGCTTCCTGGCCGCTGCTGTCGCCGCCCAGCTGGCCGAACGGCTCCTTGCCACCACCAGCGCCCTGGGGTGGAGGCGGTGGCGGAGCGAGGGCGGACAGCTCGTCGAGGTTCAGGTTGCCATCGCCGTCGGCGTCCAGCTCCGCCAGCAGGCCGGCGCTGTCCTTGTCGCCGGCGCCGGGCAGGGCGGCCAGCTCGTCGGCGTCGATGCTGCCGTCACCGTTGGCGTCCAGTCTGGCGAACATCTCTTCCGGATCGGGGCCACCACGGGGCGGGGGAGGCGGCGCCAGGGCGGCGGTTTCCTCGCTGTCCAGGCTACCGTCGCCGTTGGCGTCGAGCTGGCTGAACAGCTCGTCGATGTCGATGCTCAGGCTGCTGTCGGTTTCCCTGGCCGCGCTCAGCGCGCTCTCCAGTTCTTCCTTGGCGACACCGCCGCTGCCGTCGCTGTCGAGGAGGCTGAACAGCTTCTCCTCGAGTTTCGCCGGGCCGCCTGCGCAACCGCCGCCCCCGGCGCTGCTGCGCTGGAGCGAGGTATAGCCGCTGTAGCCCGAGTAACCGCTGACACCACTGA
>CAZTHV010000510.1:0-1931 GCA_964613165.1 uncultured Marmoricola sp. | reverse complement strand
GGAGAACCACGCCGAGATGGACGCCAAGCGCAAGGCGTTCTACGAGTTCCACTCTGCGCTGATGGAGCCGTGGGACGGCCCGGCATGCGTGGTCTTCACCGACGGGTCCCAGGTCGGCGCGGTCCTGGACCGCAACGGCCTGCGACCGAGCCGCTACTGGGTGACCGACGACGGCCTGGTGGTACTGGCCAGCGAGGTCGGGGTGCTGCCCGACCTTCCTGCCGACCGGATCGTCCGCAAGGGCCGGCTGCAGCCGGGCCGGATGTTCCTGGTCGACACCGAGGAGCACCGGATCGTCGAGGACGAGGAGGTCAAGGCCACCCTCGCCGCCGAGGAGCCGTACGACGAGTGGCTGCACGCCGGGCTGATCAAGCTCGGCGACCTCCCCGACCTCGAGCACATCGTGCACACCCACGCGTCGGTGACCCGGCGCCAGCAGATCTTCGGCTACACCGAGGAGGAGCTGCGGGTGCTGCTCACGCCGATGGCCAACACCGGCGCCGAGCCGATCGGCTCGATGGGCACCGACACTCCGATCGCCGTGCTCAGTGACCGGCCGCGGCTGCTCTTCGACTACTTCGCCCAGCTCTTCGCCCAGGTCACCAATCCACCGCTGGACGCGATCCGCGAGGAGCTGGTCACCAGTCTCAACGGCACCATCGGCCCGGAGGCCAACCTGCTGTCGCCGGGGCCGTCCTCGTGCCGGCAGATCGTGCTGTCGTTCCCGGTGATCACCAACGACGAGCTGGCCAAGGTCCTGCACGTCAACCGCGACGGTGACATGCCCGGCTTCGCCACGCACGTCTCGCGAGGGCTCTTCGACGTGACGGGCGGTGGCGCTGCGCTGCGGGCCCGGCTGGAGGAGATCTGCGCCGAGGTGTCGGCGGCCATCGCCGACGGCGCCCGGGTCATCGTGCTCTCCGACCGGCACTCCGACGCCAACCGGGCGCCGATCCCGTCGCTGCTGATGACGGCGGCCGTCCACCACCACCTGGTCCGCGAGAAGACGCGCACCCAGGTCGGGCTCGTGATCGAGGCCGGCGACGTGCGCGAGGTGCACCACGTGGCCACGCTGATCGGCTACGGCGCCGCGGCGGTCAACCCCTACCTGGCGATGGAGTCCGTCGAGGACCTGGCCCGGGACGGGTTCTACGTCCGGACCGAGCCGGACGTGGCGGTGAAGAACCTGGTCAAGGCGCTGGGCAAGGGTGTGCTGAAGGTGATGTCCAAGATGGGCGTCTCCACCGTCGCGTCGTACACCGGAGCGCAGATCTTCGAGGCGCTGGGGCTGTCGGAGGAGCTGGTGGACCGGTACTTCACCGGCACGACGTCCAAGCTCGGCGGGGTCGGGCTGGACGTCATCGCCCGGGAGGTCGCGCTGCGTCACCGTACGGCGTACCCGGTCGACGGGCTTCCCCCGTCGCACCGCGACCTGGCCGTCGGCGGTGAGTACCAGTGGCGCCGCGAGGGCGAGCTGCACCTGTTCGACCCCGAGACCGTCTTCCGGCTGCAGCACGCCACCCGGGCGGGCAGGTACGACGTCTTCAAGCAGTACACCAGGCTCGTCGACGACCAGGCCGAGCGGCTGATGACCCTGCGCGGGCTGTTCTCCTTCCGCGGCGACCGGGCACCGGTGCCGATCGAGGAGGTCGAGCCGGTCTCGGAGATCGTCAAGCGGTTCTCCACGGGTGCGATGTCCTACGGCTCGATCAGCATGGAGGCGCACGAGACGCTCGCCATCGCGATGAACCGGCTGGGTGGCAAGTCCAACACCGGCGAGGGCGGCGAGGACCCCGAGCGGCTGCACGACCCCGAGCGGCGCTCGGCGATCAAGCAGGTCGCCTCCGGGCGCTTCGGGGTGACCTCGGAGTACCTCACCAACGCCGACGACATCCAGATCAAGATGGCCCAGGGCGCCAAGCCCGGCGAGG
>CAZTHV010000509.1:0-1933 GCA_964613165.1 uncultured Marmoricola sp. | reverse complement strand
CGATCGCCCTCGTGCCGACGGTGATGCAGACCGAGAAGTTCCCCGAGTACGCCGCTGCCGGGGCGGAGCGGTTCCCGGCGTACTCGGCGCGGATGAGCGACCTCTACACCCACCGCCGCGACACCCTCATGGCGGCGTACGAAGCGGGCGTCGCGCTCTTCGCGGGCTCCGACGGCGGTGGGATCAGCCGCCACGGGAACCTCCCCGGGGAGGTGATCGCGCTCGCGGAGATGGGGCTCCCGGCGTACGACGCCCTCGGCGCTGCGTCCTGGCGGGCCCGGGCCTGGCTCGGCTGGAACGCGACGCTGGAGGAGGGCGCGCCGGCCGACTTCGTGGTCTATCCCCGCGACCCGCTGGCCGATCTCTCGGTGCTGCGCGAGCCCAGCAGGATCGTCCTGCGCGGGCGCGTGGTGGGCTGAGGATCGGCCGCTGTCGCGCCGGTTTCTCCTCTGGGGGACCGTCTGGCAGAATGACCCGCTGAGTCCCGTGGGCCGGACCCTCTCATCCGGTCCCGCGGACCCCGCCGAGGAAGCCGACCCGGTCCCCACCTGGTGACGGTGCCTCACCCACTCACAGAACTCGCAAGGAGACACCACAGACGTGGCCGTCAAGATTCGCCTCAAGCGCATGGGCAAGATCCGTCAGCCGTACTACCGGGTGGTCGTCGTCGACTCGCGGAAGAAGCGCGACGGCAAGGTGATCGAGGAGATCGGCAAGTACCACCCCAAGGAGGAGCCCTCGTTCATCGAGGTCACCTCGGAGCGGGTGCAGTACTGGCTGGGTGTCGGCGCACAGCCGAGCGAGGCCGTCGAGGCCATTCTCAAGCTGACCGGCGACTGGCAGAGGTTCAAGGGCCTGCCGGGCGTCGAGGGCACCCTGAAGGTCAAGGAGCCCAAGCGCGACAAGACCGAGATCTTCAACGAGGCGCTCAAGGACGCCGCCAACGAGCCCAAGGCCGGGGCGGTGACCAAGAAGGCTGAGAAGAAGGCCGAGAAGAAGGCGGAGAAGCCGGCCGAGAAGAAGGCTGAGAAGCCTGCGGAGGACACGGCTGAGGCGACCCCGCCGGCCGAGGAGACCCCCGCGGCTCCGGCCGAGGAGGCTCCGACGGCGACCGCCGACGAGGCTCCCGCCGAGGGCGAGGCCTGAGCGTCGTGCTTGCCGAGGCGCTCGAGCACCTGGTGCGCGGCGTCGTCGACCACCCCGACGACGTGAGTGTGCGGGACAAGCAGCTGCGGCGCGGCTCGATCCTCGAGGTCCGGGTCAACCCCGCGGACCTGGGCAAGGTGATCGGCAGGGGCGGCCGGACCGCGACCGCCTTCCGCACGGTCACCTCCGCCCTGGCCGGCCGTGGCGGAGCCCGGATCGACTTCGTGGACGTCGACCGGCGTTCTTGAGTGGGCGTGGCGCTGTGCCCGTCCAGCCCCGCTGGACGTTCCCGCTGAAGGAGAAGCCGAGCGTGGAGGACTACGTCGTCGTCGGGCGGATCGGCAAGGCGCACGGGCTCGGTGGTGAGGTGTCCGTCGAGCCGCGCACCGACGAGCCCGAGCGGCGCTTCCGGGCCGGCGCCGTCCTCCGGACGCAGAACCCGCGCGGCACCGAGGGGCAGCCGCTGAGGATCGAGGCGGTGCGCTGGCACTCCGGCCGGCTGCTGCTCCGCTTCGAGGGGATGGCCGACCGGACGGCGGCCGAGGCGGCGCGGGGGACGGTGCTGGTCGTCCCGATCGACCCCGGGGAGATGCCCGAGGACCCCGAGGAGTTCTACGACCACCAGCTCGTCGGGCTGCGCGTCGAGGACGTCTCGGGCACCGAACTCGGCACCGTCGCCGGCATCCAGCACGGCGCGGGCCAGGACCTCCTGCGACTCGACCTCGGCGGCCGGGAGGTGCTCTTCCCGTTCGTGGCCGCATTAGTGCCCACCGTCGACGTACCCGGC
>CAZTHV010000508.1:0-1935 GCA_964613165.1 uncultured Marmoricola sp. | reverse complement strand
CGGTGTCCTTGTAATAACGGCCCTGCTGGTCCTTCTCGCCGGACGGGCCCCAGTCGCTCGGGTAGTAGTCCACTCCGACCCCGTCGAGCTGCCGCCACCAGCTCGGAGGGTTGCCGATCGCGTCCCAGTTAGCCGCGTAGTAGAGGTTGCACCGCTTGCTCGGTGAGCTCGGGCCGGGGCAGTAGTGACCCTTGATCGCAGTCAAGGTCTTCTTCCACTGCGCCTCGTTGCCCTGCAACATGCTCAGCTCGGTGCCGACGACGAGCCCGCGTGCGCGGATCTTCTTCGCCAGCTTCGCGTAGTGCACCATCATCTTGCGGTAGGTGCGCCAGAACTGCCCGGGGTTGGACGCGAAGTCCAGCTCCGTGCGCGACTTGTGGTTCAAGGCATCGACGTGAGGCTTGAGGATCACCCTCATCTTGCCCTGGTTGCGCGCGGCCTTGGCCGCCGACTTGATGCTGGCGTCGCTGGGCGACTTCCAGCCGATCTTGGCGACGCTGGTGTCCTGATTGCTCTTCACGTACCAGACCGGCACGAGCACGGCCGTGTCCGTGCCCTGCTCCTTGCGCAGCGCGACGAAGGTGCCGACCTTCTTCTTCCGGGCGTGCTTGTAGGCGTTCTTCTGGTAGGCGACCACGTTCATGCCGGCGAACCAGCTCGACGGGATCTTGCGGCTGCGGCTGATCGACGCCATCGCGTCGTCGTCGAACGACGGCTCGTCGGCGAACTCCTCCGGGTCCTCCCAGAACGCCTCGTCGAGCGCATCCTGCACCTCGTCGGGCAGATCGCCATCCTCCTGCCAGACCTTCTCGGTGACGGTCTTCAGCACCTTCTTGTGGCCCCAGTGGGAGAAGACCTTGCGCTTCGACTTGACCGGCTTCCAGAAGCCCTCGTACTTCGGCCCCACGCCGCCGTTCGGCATGCCGCCCGGCATCCAGACGCGATAACCGTTGGGGACCTTCCACCAGCCGGCCTTGTCACCCTTGACGCAGCGGACCAGCTTGCAGTTCTTCGCGTTCCACCAGCCGACCTGTCGCAGCTGGAACTGCTTGCCGGACACGTAGGTCTGCCACTTGTACACCGGGAAGCTCTCCCACTCGACGACCTGACGCTGGACCACGACCCACGGATCGACCGCGATCGGGTACTCGACGTCCTCCCCGCGATGCTCGACGCTCATCGCGATCCGGTCGCCCGAGGCCTCGACCGCCACCGGCACGTCCTCGCCGTCGGCGTCCTCGGCGAGCGGCGCCTTGATCCGGGCGATGGTCGCGTCCGCCGACTCCAGGTCGGAGGCAGCGTCGCTTTCCTCGTCCTCGGCACGCGAGAGGCTGTCGTCGACCTCATCGTCGAGGTCCGACTCGACCTCGGCGACCTCGTCGTCGACCAGGTCCTCCCTCGCCTGCGCGGCTTCCTCATCGGCCAGAGCCACCGCCGCCTTCGCGGCTTCGAGGTCGGGATCCGGACCGGCCGGCGGCGCCGGCGGCACCGAGGCGGGACCGCCGCTCGGCAGCTCATCCTCGATCACGTCGTCTTCGGGCCGTTCGGCGACCGTCTCCTTGATCTCCTGCTCGGCGCTGCCGAGCGGGTCCGGATCAGCGTCCACCGTTCCCGCCGGAAGGAGGCCTGCGGGCACCAGGTCCTCGGCCAGCCCCTGCTCGGCGGGGATGTCGATCGGGCGCTCCGGAACCTCGAGCTCCGAGGCCGGCTTGACCACCGCGACGCCACCGCCGTCCTCCTCGACGAGCGAAGCGTCGGGACCGCCGTTGACCGTCCACTCGAACTCCTCGGGAGCATCCTCGCTCCTCAGGATGCTGTAGCTCTCGAGCCCGTCGACCGTCGGCCTCACCAGCGTGTCGGTGTCCTGATCGGTGTTCGCGTACACGGCGGCGTCCTCGTTGAACCTCGCGGCCGGCCAGGCAGCCACGCCGAACA
>CAZTHV010000507.1:0-1936 GCA_964613165.1 uncultured Marmoricola sp. | reverse complement strand
GACCCAGCCACGCTGCAGCCTCCACGTCACGTCAGCACCGTGCGCCATCGAGGTGGCGATGGCGCTCGCCAGGCCGACCACCGAGCCCGCCAGCTGGGAGATCTGCCGGTAGTCGGACCAGCCGACGACGATGTCGACGCCGGGCACGGCCGCCATTCCCGGACGGGGCGCGACGCTCACGGTGCCCGCGTAGCGGAACCTCAGGCCGGTCCGTGCGGAGATCTTCGCGAAGGCGGCCTTGACGTCGACGACGGCGCCGGCGTACCCGCGGCCGGGGAAGTAGCCCCAGCTGATCACCGAGCACGGGTTCCAGCGGCCGCCACCATTGGTGTAGAGCCAGGTCCAGTCCGTCGAGGCGCCTTGCGGGGTGGCCTCGTTGGCGGGAATCGGCTCAGGGGGGTCGTAGGACCCCAGTGGCGTCGGGTTCAGCGGCGGCGCGATCGCAGGCGCGGCGACATTGACCGCGGTACGCACGACCTGGACCCGGAGGACCGAGGTGACACCGGCGCGCAGGCCCTTGGAGCGAGGGATCCTGACCTTGAAGACCCGGGACCCGGCGCCGCGCTTGGCGGAGACGCGGAAGGTGAAGTGACCGATCCGGCTGGTCTTGCGCTTGCCGATCCTGACCCACTTCGAGCCCTTGCGCTCCAGCAGCCTCACCGGCCGCGCCTTGGCGGCCCGTCCACCACGAACCTGGGCGATGCCGGTGATCGCGATCCGCTGACCCACGGCGACCTGCGGCGGCGCGGTCGCGGCGACGACGGTCCGCCGGTCGACCTTGAGCTCGTGCGTCTCCTCGTGGGTCGCCGGAGCATGATCCACCGAGCGCTGCGCCGTACTGCCCGCCACCGGGCTGGCCGGCACCGCGACAGCGACAAGGCACAACGTCAACGCGGCCTTCGCCACGACGCTCATCCTGAGTCGGTTGCCCATGTAACCCCTCCTTGGGTTGCACCCCACGCCCGGTAGCATAAAGCACAAAAAGGACATTTCTCCACAGTCTGGGAAACGTCTCGAGCCGCCTCGGGCGTGCGGAGGGGCCGTGTTCGGTGAGGGTCAGCCGCGCTCGATGGCGTCGACCACGTACTCGGCGATGGCCAGGCTGGAGGTGGCGGCGGGCGACGGGGCGTTGCGGATGCTGGTCACGCCGTCGCTGTGACTGATCCGGAAGTCGTCCACGAGCGAGCCGTCGCGCTCGACCGCCTGCGCCCGGATGCCGACGCCGGCGCGGACCACGTCACTCGCGCCGATCTCGGGCACGTAGCGCCGCGCGATCCGCATGTAGGTCCGCTTGGACACCGACCCGGTGACCTCCTTGGCGCCCGTGCGCCAGTGCTTCGCCGCCAGCCGCCAGAAGCCGGGCCAGGAGGCGATCCCGCGTACGTCGGCCAGCCGCACGTCGCCGCGGCCGTAGCCCTCCCGGTGGAGGGCCAGGACCGCGTTGGGCCCGACCTCCAGGTCACCGTTCACCCGGCGGGTGAAGTGCACGCCGAGGAACGGGTAGCGCGGGTCGGGCACCGGGTAGACCAGCCCGCGCACCAGCGCGCGCTTGGCCGGCAGCACGGTCATGTACTCGCCGCGGAACGGGACGATCCGCGGCCCGTCCACCCCGTCGGTCAGCCGGCCGAGCCGGTCCGCCTGCAGGCCGGCGCAGACCACCAGCCGATCGACCCGATAGGCGACGGAGTGGGCGCCCCGGTCGGTGACCACCTCCAGACCGGGCCGGCGATCGATTCCGGTCACCGTCGTGGAGAGCTCGATGCTGCCGCCCGCCGCCCGGATGTCCTCGGCGTACGCCTCGGCGACGGCGACGTAGTCGGTGATCGCCGTGGCCGGCGAGTGCAGCGCCGCGAGACCGGCCGCGTGCGGCTCGATCTCGGCGATGCCGGCCCGGTCGAGCCGGCGCAGCCCGGGTACGCCGTTCTCGCGGGCGGTG
>CAZTHV010000506.1:0-1941 GCA_964613165.1 uncultured Marmoricola sp. | reverse complement strand
CTCGCCCATACCGGCCCCGTAGGCATCCACCGGCCCCACACTCTCGACGACACCCGAGGTGCCCGGCACCAGATGATGCTCCGCGTCGTACTCGGCATCACGCGGCCCCGCCTGCGGACACTCCGACGACGCGTTGGCCGTGCCATCGGGGGTCAGCAGCATCAACTGCTCCTGCACCGGCCAGCCGAACGTGCCCGGGCTCTCCAACGCCCCCGTAGCCGGCGGCCAGATCCGGTCCAAGGGAATCGCGGGCGCGCACCAGATCTCCGAGCCGAGCACACCAGGCAGGAAGACGACCGGCGCGACCACCTGACCGGCCTCGATCGTGCCCGTCCCCGACTCGATCACGTCCTGCCCACCGCGAAGGCCCCTCACCGTCACCTCGGCCTCGGCGTCCACCTGCCCACTCACTTCGTAGCGATAGGTGAGCCTCTTGCTCTGACCGGGCTGCAGGGTGCCGAACTCCGTCTCGACCGGCTCGTCGATCGGCTCCATCCCGTCCTCGTGGCCCGGGCTGTGGGTGAGCTTCACGGGCTCGAGCTCATCGACCGCCTCGATGTCCGCGATCTCCGCGATCCCCACGTTGGCGACGGTGACCCGCACCTCCAGGATCGCGTCGTCCTCGTCCACGTCGCCGTCGTCGTCGTTGTCCTTGCCGAGGATCAGCCTCTTCGGCGACTGCTCGACAGCGACCGCCAACCCCTTGTCCTGCGCCGGGATATAGCTCGCGGCCAGGCTGATCCCGTCAAGCCTGCACGCCCAGGGGTCGTCCATGCTCACGTAGACCGTCGCCCACGGCATCGCGCCCGACGAGGGCGCGGTGGTGGTGACGCTGAACTCTCCCGGACCGAACTTCGGGATCCGAGCGAACTCTGCCGGCGTCACCAACGGGTCCACCGCCGGGCTCCAGCCGAAGCTGGAGTCGTACGCAATCACCCGGTAGCCGGGCGCCTCTCCGCCCGTGGGCCGCACCGACCAATCCCGCCAGTCCGGAGGCTCGGGATCGTCACCACGAAAGCTCCAGCCGACCTGCATCAACCGCCCGCCGTAGTGGTAGGTGACACCGCAGCTCTGGGAGTTGGTGGAGACCGGGAAGTCGTAGTCCAGCGTCAGCCGGACCTCGTCGCCCGCTCGCCAGCTGGCCGGCGTGACGCTCAGCGTGCCGATCACCGGGCCGTCGAGCTCGAAGGGCGACCTGATCGTCCCGATCACCCGCGCTCCCGTCGCCGAGGACGCCGGCGGGAGAAGCACGAGAAGCCCTACGGGCAGCACCGCCGCGACGAGCGCGCCGAGCACTCTCCGGGTCACTCTTCGGGGCGCTCGCCGGTCGTGACGGCGCGCGGTGGCCGCCCGGACGTGACCAGACATTCACTTCTCCGCTCGCGTTTCCCGACCGAACGGACTCCAGTGAACCAATCGGCGCTAACGCGCCACTAACACGCGGGGCCACCCGCCCGCCGGCGACTCCAGCCAGTGAGCCGAAGCAGCCGCCAGCTCACCCCGAGGCAGGACCGTGCTGAGACGCCTCACCCGGCGACCCCGGCGAGCCCCCGCGGCGACGCAGGGGGTCGTTGGGAGAATGCGCCCATGGCACGACGTACTCCCCCGCCCACTGAAGACTTCGAAGAGCACATCGTCGACATCGACGTCGGCGACGAGATGCGGGCCAGCTACCTGGAGTACGCCTACTCGGTCATCTACTCCCGGGCCCTGCCCGACGCCCGCGACGGGCTCAAGCCGGTCCAGCGCCGGATCCTCTACGCGATGCACGACATGGGCCTGCGCCCCGACCGGGGGCACGTGAAGTCCTCCCGCGTGGTCGGCGAGGTCATGGGCCGCTTCCACCCGCACGGCGACACGGCGATCTACGACGCCCTGGTGCGGATGGCCCAGCCCTGGTCGATGCGGGTCTCCACGGTCGACGGCCACGGCAACTTCGGC
>CAZTHV010000505.1:1569-1950 GCA_964613165.1 uncultured Marmoricola sp. | reverse complement strand
TTCCTTCTTACCTGTCGTTTTAATTGTTTGGTTTCCACGCCGTACAATTCTGCTATTATGTGTAGAAAAAGATTATGCACAGTAAGTGCCTTTTCTTTAGTTTTAACACTTGAATAAGGTGATCCTTCTGCACATAATCTTTGTAGGTTTCTATAGGCTTTTCAGCCATTCAAGTAAGTTGCTGTTATTGGCCCACATCGGAGCCTCAGTTGGAATTACATCTGCATATGCTTTTTCAATAGCCTCACGTTTCATTTTGGAGTCTGCCCTCGCATAGATTTCGGTTGTCACAACGGATTTATTTCCAAGAAAGTCTCTGATGTAGATTAAAGGTACATTGGCTTGTAATAAGTGCATAGCCTTAGAGTGGCGTAATGAATG
>CAZTHV010000505.1:0-1559 GCA_964613165.1 uncultured Marmoricola sp. | reverse complement strand
AGCTGATACCTTCAGGAATGAGCGAGGGAGATTCCCTTCTTGCCATTTCAGTGTATTTCAGCACGACATAGGTGATTCCCCCACGTGTAAGTTTTTCATTCTGGTTATTGCAGAACAAAGGATATTCATTGGCATATGCTTCTGTAAGCTTGTGTTCAGCCATATAGCGGTTTAAAAGTGCAACTTGTGCATCCAACATGGGCACAACCCTTACTTTATTTCCTTTTCCCCTTATGCTGATTACACATGGTTTGTCAAAACGGACAGATGAAGCGGTCAAATCTGCTATTTCCTGCACTCTGGCGCCTGTATCATACATCAAAGACAGCAAAGAGAGATCTCGTCTGCCCTGTAAAGTAGTAGTATTTGGTTGTTTTAAGATCAATTTTATGCCTTCAATAGTCAGATAGATCATTGCCTTTACTCCATATCTTTTATTTGTGATGGATAATATCCGCTGACATTCATGGAGGTTTTCTACGGCGGCATATTGCAGGTAGCGATAAAAGGCGTGGATAGCAGCAAGACGGGCATTGCGGGTGGAATCGGCATTTTTTCTTTCTTTCTGGAGCCACTCCAGAAATTCGACAATCCATTCTTTAGTGATATGCCCGATGGTCAGCTTGTTTATTTTCACCTTTTTATTCTCCTGAATAAAAGTAACCAGCAGTAGAAAAGAGTATTTATAAGCGGCGATCGTATGGCTGCTTACGCCTCGTTCTCCAGGAAGATATTTGATTAAAAAGCCAGACAGGTATTTAGAAAAGTCAGTCGGTTTCATGGCACATTATTTTAGGGAAAACATTTAAACAGACGGTATCTATGTTCTTAAGCAGACCGGGATACATTTCCGCAGTCAGCCTGACATATCCATTGGTAGCCCTTATGGACTGGTGTCCAAGGTACGTGGAAAGGTAGGGTAATGCACAGTATAGATCCAGACCTGATTCAGCCATTTTCGCTAACGAATGTACCGCAAAAGTATGCCGGAAATCATGAATACGAGGGCCCTGATGACTCCCCACATAAGGAATGCCTGCGCTGACAAGGATTTTGCGGAACCATCCGTATACCACTCCACTTTTACATTTATTTCCATTTAGCGATATAAAGAAATAGCCGTTCTTTTTGCTTACGGGCATCATGTTCCGATATTTTACATATTCCCGGCAGACAGCTGAAAGTGACCCCGAGATCGGGATTAACCGCTCCTGATTATTTTTACTGTTCCTTATAACCAGATAATTACTTTCTAGGTTTATATCCTCATCCAATATGGAGAGAGCCTCATTTATACGGAGCCCTGTGCCATAAAGCAACCGGAATAAAGCAGGTATTATGATCACGTAGGAATTCATTAGTCTTCTGCTCGTCCGGAATTCATCACAGGCCTTAAACATGATCTCAATTTCCCGTCTGGAATAAATATGGGGAACGAATGTTTGTTCTGGGACCTGGTTTTGTACCGGGATATATGAGGGTATTCCCAGATCATTCATGAAAGAAGCCAACTGTACCAGTACCCTGACCCTACCTTGTCTGTATTTGTCGGACTCAAT
>CAZTHV010000504.1:0-1993 GCA_964613165.1 uncultured Marmoricola sp. | reverse complement strand
CCGCGGTGAAGAAGGCGGCTCCGGCCAAGAAGGCTCCCGCCAAGAAGACCGCAGCCAAGAAGGCTCCGGCCAAGAAGGCAGCCAAGAAGCGCTGACCTGGCAGAGCTGATCGGTTTCTCATCGGCGGCGTCCTCCCGAGTGGGGGACGCCGCCGATGTGTCTCTGCGCCGAACCGGCTAGCGGTCCGCCCCCAGGAACGCGGCCGTCGCCGGCCCCACCCCCAGCAGCATCGCTTGCTCCAGGTCCCCGGCGGTGTCGACGTCCTGCCGCAGCGTCGGCAGCGGGTCGGTCAGCGCCCGCGCCCCTGACTCGAGGTGACGGCGTGCCGAGTCCGCTCCGAACCGGGGGTCGAGATCGCCCGAGGTGGCGACCAGCAGGGTGGTCCCCGTGCCGGCCGCGTCGGCTACGAAGCAGCGCCCGCCATATCGCAGCGCAGTGGCCAGCGCGGTGTCCAGCTCATCGGTGCGCAGGCAGGGGAGGTCCGCCAGCATCACCGCCACTGGGGATCCTGCGGCGATCTCGGCCACGGCCGAGCGCAGTGCGGCGTTGAGGTCACCGGCGCCGGCGTCCGGCAGCACCGGTACGCCGAGGTCGCCGAGGCTGGGGTCACCGACGACCGTCACCTCGGCGAGAGCGGAATCCCGTGCGGCTGCCACGGCGTCCCGCGCGAAGGCCCGCATCAGCTCACGCCGATCGGTGCTGATCTGGAGCCGCGTCTTGGCGGGCATCCCGTCCTTGACCGGGACGATCAGGGTCACGGGTCGCGGCGTCACGATCCGATCATCCCAGTAGCCGCTCGGGGCGACCGGGCGCGGGTGGGCACTTCGCCCAACGGCGCTGAGTAGTCTCTTCCTGCGGGCCACGACCGGGCAGGTTGCGACCCGAGCGCAGATCACGACGGCATGTCACGACGCGATGGGAGAGCGGGTGAGCATCAAGGTCCGCAAGGTGGCGCAGCCCAAGGGCTGGGCGTGGAACACCGCTGTCGCGATCGTCAAGCCGGTGCTGCTGACGACGACGCGCCGGGAGTGGATCGACGGAGAGAAGATCCCGGCCCGGGGTGGCTGTGTGATCGCGGTCAACCACGTCTCCCACATCGACCCGCTGACCCTCGCCTGGCTGCTCTACGAGCACGGTCGCCTGGCGCGCTACCTGGGCAAGGAGGCGCTGTGGCGGGTGCCGGTGGTGAAGCACATCGTGAAGGGTGCCGGGCAGATCCCCGTCTCCCGGCAGTCCATCGACGCCGCCAAGGCGTTCGAGGCGGCCTGCGTCGCGGTCGAGGCCGGCGAGTGCGTATGCGTGTATGTCGAGGGCTCGATCACCAAGGACCCCGACGGCTGGCCGATGCGCGGCAAGACCGGAGCCGCCCGGATCGCCCTGAGCACGGGGTGTCCGGTGATCCCGGTCGGCCAGTGGGGGGCGCAGGAGATCCTCCCCGCGTACAGCGTCCGCCCGCACCTGATCCCGCGCAGGACCGCGCACTACAAGGTCGGCGACCCGGTCGACCTCTCCGACCTGGCCGGCAAGCCGCTGACCACCGAGATCCTGCACCAGGCGACGGATCGGATCATGGCGGCCATCACCGGCCTGGTCGAGGATCTCCGCGGTGAGAAGGCCCCGGCCGAGCGCTTCGATCCCCGCGCCGCGGGCGTGGCGCAGACCGGCAATCCCAAGAAGAAGGGACGCTCCTGATGGCGAAGGTGGCGATCTTCAGTGCCGGCTCCTGGGGCACGGCGTTCGGCCTGGTGCTGGCCGACTCTGGCAGCGAGGTCTCGCTGTGGGCTCGTCGCGACGAGGTCTGCGCCAACATCAACGACAAGCACGAGAACACCGACTACTTCCCTGGCATCGAGCTCCCGGCGGCGGTGTGCGCGACCACCGACCCGGAGGAGGCGCTGGACGGCGCGGAGTACGTCGTGCTGTCGGTGCCCTCGCAGTCATTGCGGGACAACCTCACCGGGTGGGTGCCGTTCATGCCCGAGGACGTCGTCTA
>CAZTHV010000503.1:0-2007 GCA_964613165.1 uncultured Marmoricola sp. | reverse complement strand
AGTCGCTGGCGATCGGCAACCCGGCCGACGGGCCCTACGTCCTGGACATCTGCCGCCGCACCGGTGGCGCCGTGGAGGACGTCACCGACGACGAGGTGCGTGACGGGATCCTGCTGCTCGCCAGGACCGAGGGCATCTTCACCGAGACCGCCGGCGGCACCACGGTCGGCGTGCTGCGCAAGCTCGTCGAGACCGGCCAGCTGGACCCCAGCCTGGAGACCGTCGTGATCAACACCGGCATGGGCCTGAAGACGCTCGACGCGATCGCCGACCGGGTCGGCCCCGCGGCGACCATCGCCCCGACGTACGACGCCTTCGCCGCCACCGGCATCGCCTGAACCCGCTGATCCTCAAGGAGAATCCATGACCGTGTCCGTCCGCATCCCGACGATCCTGCGCAGCTACACCGGCGGAGCCTCCGAGGTCGACGCCGAGGGCGGGACGCTCGCGGAGGTGCTCGACGACCTGGAGGCGAGCCACGCCGGCGTCAAGGCCCGCGTGCTGGACGACTCCGGGGAGATCCGCCGGTTCGTCAACGTGTACGTCGGCAACGAGGACGTGCGCTTCCTCGACTCCCTGGCGACCGCCACGCCCGACGGCGTCCAGATCTCGATCATCCCGGCCGTCGCCGGAGGTTGAGCCGGTCCGAGTACCAGCACGGACGTAACGACAGGACGCCGGTGAGCTCCACGCGGGGCGAGCCGATGATCGAGGGCGCGAGGCGGCTTTGGGTCCGTGCTGCTACGAGCATCTGACACGCTGGTCCCGTGGACGTGCTGCTGGTGACGAGTCGCGGGCTCCCCGACGGTGAGCCGGGCGGGGAGCTGCTCCTCGATGCCTTCGCCGACCATGGGGTGACGGCTCGCTGGGTGTGCTGGGACGACGCCGAGGCCGATTGGTCCTCCGCGCTGGTGTGTGTCCGCTCCACGTGGGACTACGACTCCCGGCGTGAGGAGTTCCTGGCCTGGGCGCGCTCGGTGCCGCGGCTGCTCAACGGCGCGGACGCCTTCGCCTGGAACACCGACAAGGCCTACCTGGTGGAGCTGGCCGCCGCCGTGCCGGTCGTCCCGACGCTGGTCGCCGACGGCGAGGAGGAGCTGCCGGCCGCGATCGCCGAGTTCGGGCTCGCGGTGGTCAAGCCGCGGGTGGGCGCCGGCGGGCGCGGCGTGGTGGTCTTCGACCAGACCGACGGCGGCCCGCCCGAGCTGGACGAGTCCGCGCTCGGCCCGGGCCCGTGGGTCGTCCAGCCGCTGGTGGAGTCGGTGCGCACGGAGGGCGAGGTCTCGGTCTTCGTGCTCGGCGGCAAGGCGGTCTCCCAGGTCCGCAAGCTCCCCGGAGGCTCAGCGGGCTCGGGAGAGATCAGGGTGCACGAGGAGTTCGGTGGGCGTACGACGGCCGAGCCGCTCGACGCGGAGGCCGCCGACCTCGCCCGGCGTACCGTCGCGGCAGCGGAGCGGATGCTGCACACCGGGCTGACCTACGCCCGGGTCGACCAGATGCGGCTGGCGGACGGCACCCTGGCCGTCAGCGAGCTGGAGATCACCGAGCCCGGGCTCTACCTCGACGTGCTGCCGGGCAACGCCGCGGACTTCGTCGCCGCGGTCCTCGACTGAGAAGCAAGGCGGGCCGACGCCGGCGAGCGCTGAGCAGGACCGGGCTGGGTCGTTTGCACTCTCTTGGGTAGAGTGCTAACAATTGATCTGGCACTCTCGGTACGAGAGTGACAAGTTCATGATCAGGGCCGAGCGTGTCGAGGTCCGAAGGCGCCGCCGGGAAGGGTCCGGCGGGTCCAGCCCGGATCGTCCGTCGCGGGCGAGACGTTTCGGCCGTCCAACTCATCTGCGTGAGGAATCGCAAGAGTTATGCCGAAGCTGATTGCTTTTGACGAGGAGGCCCGGCGCGGTCTCGAGCGTGGCATGAACACGCTCGCCGACGCCGTCAAGGTCACCCTGGGCCCCAAGGGCCGCAACGTCGTGCTCGAGAAGAAGTGGGGTGCCCCCACGATCA
>CAZTHV010000502.1:0-2014 GCA_964613165.1 uncultured Marmoricola sp. | reverse complement strand
GTGGTCTTGGCGTCCGCAGCCGGCAGCTCACTGACCGAGGTGGTCGACGGATAGACGGGCTGGGCTTCCACAGGAGTAGCCAATAGCCAGACCACTTGCCAAGCAAGAGGCCAGTTGGCCTAAAGTGGCTCTATGTCCCGTGGACGATTGGCCGCCTCCGCCCTCATCGACATGTTGGGGCAATGGCGCAGCGACGTGCCCGCCTATGAGGCCCTTGCCGAGCGCATCCGTCTCCTGCTCATCGACGGTCGCATCTCCGCCGACGTACGCCTGCCGTCTGAGCGTGAGCTGTCAGACCGACTCGACCTGTCGCGCACCACCATCACCGCTGCCTACCGTCTTCTTCGGGACACGGGCTACGCCCGCAGCATCCAAGGCTCGGGAACCACGACGATGCTGCCCTTGATCACGCCCGACGCGATTCGGACCCGGCCAGACCTGGTCAACCTCGCGATGGCGACGCTGCCGGCCACGCGCCTGCTACCGGATGCCACGCAGTGGGCGACCGAGGAGATCACCGCCCACTACTCGACTCCCGGCTACCACCTCATCGGCCTCCCCGAGCTACGCCGGGCGATAGCTGAGCGCTACAGCGACCGCGGGCTTCCGACGGAACCTGAGCAGGTCCTCGTGACCACCGGAGCTCAGAGTGCCATCGCGCTGGTTTCTCGAAGCCTGCTCACTCGCGGCGATCGCGCCTACGCAGAGAGTCCCTCGTACCCGCACGCCTACGACGCGCTGCAGGCCGCGGGCGGCCGGATCGTGACCTCCCCAGTGACCAGCGAGGACGGCTGGGACATCGAGGCCCTGGTGGCGACCATCAGCCGGACGACCCCCGCACTTGCCTACGTCATGCCGGACTTCCATAACCCGACCAGTCGCTCAATGACCGCCGAGGATCGCCATGCCCTCCTGCGCGCGGCCGCCCGGGTCGACACCATCGTTGTCGCGGACGAGACCACAGCGGAGCTCGACATCGACCGCCCCGAGTCCTATCCGCCGCTGGCGGCCATGGCGGGTGAACACCGCGCGCGCGTCGTCCACATCGGCTCAGCCAGCAAGCAATTGTGGGGGGGTCTGCGAATCGGCTGGATCCGCGCCACCCCCGAGATCCTGAGTCGCATCACTGGACTGCGTCCCGCGAACGACCTTGGCACGCCGGTCTGGGAGCAGCTGGTCGCCTCCCGGCTGATCTTGCGCGCCGAGGAGATCATCGAGGAGCGACGGGCACAACTCCTCGAACGGCGAGACGCACTCTATGAGGGCGTCAAGAGACATCTACCGGAATGGGATCTACCGCCCGAGCTCCACGGCGGACTTGCGGCGTGGATCAAGCTGCCGGCGCCGGTGAGCTCCCAACTCACCCTCGCGGCACGGGCAGCCAACCTTCACATCACCGCTGGACCACGGTTCGGAACTGACGGTGCCTACGAGCGGCACATTCGCTTGCCGCTCACGGCTGACCCTGGTGGACTCACGCAGGCCATCGAGGTGCTCGGGGACCTCTGGCCGCGGGTCGCGACCAGCCCCACCTCTGCCGTTGCACTGACCGACCGGATGGTCTGAAGCAGCGATCCGGGCCGGGGTATCGAGGCCGAGCCGCAACTCGCGGTGCGGCCAGTCATCTTCCTCAAGCGGTTCGATCCACTGTGACCAGTCCGCCTCCTGGAGCGCGTCCTCCGGCAGACCGATCAACCCCCGAGACAAGGGGAAGCCCCCGCCCGCCGAGCAAAGCGAGGCACCACATGACGAACCGACGTGACCCGGGCGCGAAGCGCCTCGGGCACACGTCAGCCAGAGGTTCGTGGACATCGCGCGAACCTATTCGAGACAGGTCTACCTAACTCCCGTCTGGGACCGCATCCTTGCCAACGGGTCAGCTGCCCAAGCCACGTCGCCCTGAGCAACGGCACGTGCACAAGATCGCCAAGCGGTTGTCCGCCGAGCAGAAGAGACAGATGTCGGCAACGCTCGAAAATGAGGCCGATCCGACGCTCGAAAACGAGGCCACCGG